>JAJTHV010000130.1 GCA_021300095.1 Flammeovirgaceae bacterium
GGAAGTTCTGTCCTTTCATCAAACGAAGTCAAAAACAAAGTCTGTGAAGCCACAGCTACAGTTGCCAGAAACACCCCCATCAAGAAACTAATCGCTAGAAGTAAACTCACCGGCCCTGTCTCTTCGGGCTCAACATCCAACAGGTTCCAGAGTCGTTTTAACATTGGGGATAGTTGTTTAACTTCTAAAATTCAAATATTTTGTCGAAAATTCCTAATAATTAACCGTTGATGTTGATTGGTTTCTGACCTTGATTAACAGGAGGTTATGATTTGAATGTTAAGTGTTAATGTACTGTCTGTCGGGAACGGGCTGTAAAAGGGTTGCTTCCACCCACTTTACTAATAGATAATCAACAAGAAAAGAATGCCCTTGTAATATTCTGGCCTGAATTGGATAGGTGCTGTCCTTAAAATACTTTAGACTTGTAAAATTTTTAATGAAGTTTGCATGAAGCGATTATTAATCACCTCCCTACTTTTTGCAACTTTTGGCTTTGGCTTCGCACAGTCCCCCAAAAGTTTAACAGAAGCGCAGCGATTCTTTAGTTTAAAGAACTACGAGCAAGCTTTGCCTAAATTCCAAGAGGCTTTTCAGGCGGGCGTAAAAGATGCCACCGCCTTTTATCAGGCCGCTCAATGTTATAAGCATTCGCAAAGCACAGATGAGCAGGTAAAAGGCATACCCTATTTGGAGCAGGCTATTGCCTTAAAGACAGATCAACCCGCCTATTACCTTGATCTGGCTAATCTGTATTTGAAGAACGAACAGTTGCAAAAAGCCCTTGAAACATTTTCAGTTTATCGTGACAAGGTAAAGGCTGATAAGAAAGCATCGGCTCAAGCCGAGAAAGGTTTATCGGCCACTCAAAACGCCATCGCCTTTATGTCGGTGCCCCGAAACTTTACAGTTCATAGTTTTCCGGGTTCGGTAAATACAAAATACACCGAGTATAATCCGGTGGTTTCTGCCGATGAAAGCGTAATGGCCTTTACCGCTTTGCGCCCCAACACGGGCCGCACCCGCTCAGGAGATAAGTTTATTGAAGAGATATTGGTTTCTTATAATAAGGCAGGCAACTGGAGTGAAGCCAAGGTGGTTCCCATCTCATCCGAATACAATGTGGGCACTGCGGGTATTTCTGCCGATGGGCAAAAAATGGTGGTTTTTATGGGAGGAGCCTCTGATCCAGGGAATCTTTTTCAGGTTACCAAATCAGGTGATGAATGGTCCAAGACAACCATCTTAGCACCAACCATCAATTCACAAGGATTAGAGTCTACCTCCAGCTTAACACCCGATGGCAAGGTGATTTATTTTGCCAGTGATCGTCAGGGCGGAAAAGGGGGTCTGGACATCTGGAAGATTGAAATGAAATCAGATGGTAAATGGAGTTTGCCTGTCAACCTGGGCCCGGAAATCAATACAAAAGAAAATGAAGATGCACCTTTTATCCACCCGGATCAGAAAACACTATTCTTTACTTCGGATGGACACAATACCATGGGCGGAAGAGATATTTTCAAAACCAGCTTGGTGAACGGCAAATGGACCAGTCCCGAGAACATGGGCTTTCCGGTGAACACTACATCAAATGATAATTACTTCACTTTATTGGCCGATGGCAAGCGCGCATACTTTTCTTCGGATCGGAAAGGCGGTCAAGGAGCGCAAGATATCTATTATCTCGATATGCCCGAGAATGCGATGACCATTCCATTAACAATGATCAAGGGTCGCGTGATCAACAGCGAAACCGGTAAACCCATGCCGACCAAAATGTATGTCGTGGATAATGAAACCAAAAAGGAATTGGAGTTTGTGTACGATCCCGATCCGAAAACCGGTGAGTATCTGATCATTTTGCCGCCTTCTAAAAATTATGATATCGTCATCGAGTCGGAAGGATTTTTGCCTTACACCTTAAACGTGAATATCCCCAATCAAACCTACTTCTATGAGTTGTATCAGCAGGTGAGTTTAAAAACTATCAAGCAATTCGATGTGGTGGTTGGTCAGGAAGTAGTTGTGAAAAATGCTTTTTACGATACCGATAGCGATGTAAAAACAGAGATTCGTAAATCCAACGAAGCGAAATTAGTTCAAACCGGAAAAGTAGATGTGTATGACATGATGATTGACCTGATGGCATCATCCGATAAGGAAGGTTTGGATTATCTGGTTGGATTGATTGAACATACTGATCCGATTGACGGAATTAATTTTGACGAAAAACAAAACTCTAAAATAGAAGTAGCCACCCGAACTTATTATTTTGACGAGAGCGATGAAAGTAAGTTCGAGCAAAAGAAAGTAGATGGCAAAACGATTTTCTCATTACCTACCATGAATATCACTGAAGAGATCAAAAACAAAAAGGCGGAGGTGAAGAAAGGCAACTTCGATAAAGCTGCCTTGTCGAAGTTTGTGAAGGTTTTCTTCGATCAGGGAAAAAGCGATGTGAAAGCACAGTATAATCAGGAACTGGAGGGTATCTTAAAAACACTTCAACAATATCCTGACTTAGGCGTTGAAATTTCAGGTTTTGCCTCCGCAGAAGGTACCGAAGAAGCCAATCGCGAATTGTCGAACAAACGCGCTATTGCCATTTTAGATTATTTTAATCATCAAGGTGTGGTACGAAGACGGATTGTTGCCAAAGGATATGGTGCTACCAAAGATCAGAAAGCAAGCAAAGAGGAGGGAAGAAGGGTAGAAGTGCGAATCGTAGAACTCAAATAGATTTTGCAGAATAAATAAAGTGGCATCTTTAAGAACTCAATTAGCCCTTCTCTTTTGGAGAAGGGTAAGGGATGAGGTTATAAAAAAGAAGGTTTTTAAAGATGCCTATTGTACTTCTCACTTTCGTGGGAAGGACTTTTTATTTAGAAGTTTGGTTTGATCGATAGAGTAAGGAACTATCTCCATAGCTTAAAAAGCGATAATTATTATCCAGCGCCTGCTGATAAACTTTTCGCCAATCGTCTCCAATGAAGGCCGCAATCAGCAGCATCAAGGTAGAGCCCGGTTGATGAAAGTTGGTAATCAAAGCATCGGCTGTTTGAAATTGATAGCCGGGAACCAAGTAAATAGACGTTTCGCCTTGAATGGCATCCACGCCATCGCGCTCCATTTTCTTCCATACATTTTCAAATGCTATTTCACGTGGCACCGTTTTCGAATCGAGATAAGGATCGCGTTGCCCGATAACAAATTCAGCAGACGGATTTGTTTCTAACTTGACACCGTACCAATACAGACTTTCCAACGTCCGCAGCGAGGTAGTTCCCACCGCCACTACTTGACGATTCGATTGCAATAGATTAGCCACATTGGCTTTCGTAATGTGAATTTGCTCTTCGTGCATCACATGTTCCCACGCGTTTTCCACTTTCACTGGTTGAAAGGTGCCGGCACTTACATGCAGTGTTACAAAATCAGTTTGAATTTGCTTTTCATTTAAATTCTTAAACACCCGATCGGTAAAATGTAAACCCGCTGTTGGTGCGGCTACAGCTCCATCGTGCTTTGAGTAAATGGTTTGGTAGCGCTCGCGGTCGCTGGCTTCTACTTCTCTTTTTAGATAGGGTGGCAGCGGGGTTACTCCTAATGAAGAAATGACTTCGGCAAAAGTCTTTTCGCGCGGTTCCCATATAAATGAGACAATTGATTTTTCGCGATCCACTAGGCTCACGCGAAGTTGGGTGTCGCCTGCCTGGCGAATTAATGTTTGTCCATTCCAACGTTTTGCGTTGCCTATCACCACCTGCCATTGGGATTTTGCCGTTGCTTCCATCGCCAAAGCAACAATCGGTGAAGGTGAAATGGGATGTAGAAGGAAGATTTCAATCAAAGCTCCGGTGTCTTTCACAAAGTGAAGTCGCGCAGGAATCACTTTCGTATTGTTGAAAAAAAGGATGCTGTTTTCAGGAAGATGGTTGGCGAGTTGTCGGAACCGTGCATGCTCGATGTTGCCATCCCGATAAACCAGCAAGTTTGATTGGTCTCGTTCGGTCAAAGGATGCAAGGCAATTCGGTCAGCAGGAAGCTCGTATTTATAGTGATTAATATCGATTATTGGAGTCGTCATTTCGACAAAGGTAATAGATGAGCCAACAGCTCGGTTATGTGCAGCGGGCAGATATTTTTTGTTAGTTTTGATTTTCAAACATTTGATCATGCCGCTTCGCCTCAGTTTTCACAAGCATGTGCTGGAATTCAACTTTGACGCACGCACATCGCGCGGAGCTATGAAAGAGCGTGTGTCTTGGTTTATAAAACTTTGGGATGAAGCCAACCCGGATACATTTGGTTTAGGCGAATCTGCACCCTTGCCCGGACTGAGTAAGGAGACATTAGAAGAAGTGGAGATAGAGCTTGCAGCCTTGCTGAAGAAAGTGAACGCGATGAGTTCTTCCTTGCCGGAAAGTTTGGATACGCTGGATGACCTGAATCATTTTATTAATACAACGTGGGGAGTGAAACATTCAGCCAATCGCATGGCAATCGAGTCCGCCATTCTTGATTTATTTCACGGTGGCAAACGCGTCATTTTTAAAACCGATTTTATCGAAGGCAAAGCCATTCCCATCAATGGTTTGATTTGGATGGGTGGTTTGGACCGAATGCTTCAGCAAATCGATATTAAAATTAAAGATGGATTTCGCTGCATAAAATTGAAAGTGGGAGGACATGATTTTGAAAAAGAATGCGATATCCTTCAATACGTTCGAAGGAAGTACTTTCGTGAAAACATTGAAGTACGCCTCGATGCCAATGGCGCCTTCAAACCGGAAGATGCTTTGTATAAGCTGAATTTGCTGGCGCGATTTAACATTCACTCCATCGAGCAGCCCATTAAGCCGGGCAATCCCTTTATGGAAGAGTTGTGCGCCAAATCGCCCATTCCAATTGCCTTAGATGAAGAGTTGCTCGGAATTGACACTGTGAATGATAAGCGTAACCTGCTCCATCGCGTTAAACCAACTTACATCATCATTAAACCAAGTTTGCATGGCGGATTATACGGCACCCACGAATGGATTAAAGTAGCAGAGGAATGCAATGTAGGATGGTGGCTTACGTCATCATTGGAGTCGTCTATTGGCCTGAATTCGATCGCCCAATTTGCTTCTACTTACCCAATCAACCTGCCGCAAGGCCTCGGAACGGGTACAATTTATACGAATAACTTCCCTTCGCCTTTAGAAGTTAAAAATGCCTCTTTGGCTTGTAATCCGCTTTTGGAGTGGGATTTGAGGCATTTGTTCCCTCGTGAGAGTCTTTACTTAGATGAATAACTAAATATTTTAGTTAAATTTCTTGCATCGAATCTCCTGAAAGCTTTATTTCGCTAAAAATATTAGTTATGGAAGCGAAGCTAAAACTGTCCAGCAAGAAATTGAATTCAGGAAAATTTCAGGTGAATTTCTCTACGGAAGGAAGTTGCGATAACTTTTATGGCTATCTATTAGCTGAGCCATTTACACCGGTTCACGAAGTGATCGCCAAGATCAATCGTCATATCGACTCTATGAACAACCGCCCGCAGTATTTGCAACGCAATCTTTTCTCATTGGGCAAGCGACAAATTAATTCTGGTAGAATCCTCATCTTCAAAAAATAGTATGGTAAAGCTCAATGAAAACATGCGCAAACTGCGCAAGCAACTTAAGCTCACACAAGACCAGTTTGCGGCCAAATTGGATATTAAGCGCTCGTTACTAGGTGCCTATGAAGAAGGCCGTGCCGAGCCGAAACTGGAGTTGCTGCAAAAGATAGCAGCCGTTTTCAATGTTTCGGTAGATGACCTGATTGGCAAAGATTTGGAGGAGGGCGCAACGTCAACTCCTTCTGCTTCAATCGGAAAAGGCAAAGAAGTGTTGGTTGTTACCTCCGATCTGAATGGCAAGGATAACATTGAGTTGGTTCCGTTGAAAGCCGCAGCCGGATATTTGAATGGATATGCCGACACAGAGTTTGTGAAGGAACTCCCCAAGTTTCAATTGCCCATTTTAAAGCAGGGAACCTATCGGGCTTTTGAAATCAGTGGCGATTCCATGCTGCCCATTTTACCGGGCACGATAGTGATTGGAGAATACGTGGAAGATATTCGTAAGATAAAAAGCGGGAAGACCTACATCGTTATTTCGCAACGTGAAGGTGTGGTGTATAAAAGAGTGTTTAATTACCTGGAAGAGAGCGGTAAACTCTTTTTGGTTTCTGATAACAGGCATTATTCGCCCTATCAGTTAGATGGAAATGAAGTGATGGAAGTGTGGTCGGCTAAAGCCTACATCAGTGTGCAGTTTCCGGATATCGATTCGAAAAATGATGTATCTATTGAAGAGTTGGCCAGTGTCGTATTGGATTTACAAAAGGAGATTTTTCAGCTCAAGACTGAAAAAGAGAAAGATAAATAACTTAGCGGTTGCCAAAACCTGTTTTCCGATGGCCTTTGATTTTCATTGGCCACGGGAGCAGTGAGGGTTTATTCGAGTGACAGGATCGTTTTCTTGCGATCTACTTTTTGTGTAGCTGTTTCAACAAAGTTTCTTACCCATCGGATCGATTTAGGGATTTCATATTTGCTTAAAGCGGATTCAATTTGATGGGTGATGCTATTTTGAGTTTCTACCGTTAGTTCGCCTTCGATAATCAAATGAACAGATGTACCCAGTCTTCCGTCAGGTAGTCCGGCAATGAAAAACCGATTCGTTAGCCCTAACAATTCAAAAACCAACGCAATCTTCTTTTCGATTTCTTCGGGGTGTAATTTAATACCTCCGCTATTGATGACATGATCCAAACGACCTAACCACTTAAATGAGTTTCCATTCCGCAGTTCAACTACATCATTAGTGATGATTTCTTTTTCTAAGAAAGCAACTTGAATACACAAACATTGGCGTTCATCCACTCGAATGCCAACGTTGGGCAAAGTTTGGAAATACTCGCTTCTTTCACTTCCATTAACCTTCCGCAAAGCGATGTGCGAAAGTGTTTCCGTCATCCCGTACGTTTCATAGAATTGGCATTGATACTGCTGTAACTCATTTTCTGTTTTTTGAGAAAGAGGTGCACCACCAATCAGTATGTTGCTGATAGAGTTAAAGAAACTTTTTTCCTTGGATTGAAGAATGGTTTGTACTTGATAGGGGACAAGTGCCACAAAATCGATGGATGAGTTTGAGGAAAGATAGGAGAAGGGATTAGCACTCGGCTCAGCCAAAAATATATTCATGCCTACCTCCATACTTCGAACCAGCATCATCCTTCCGGCAATATAGTTCGGATCGAGGCACACCAGCGAAGTTTGGCCGGACTTGAGTCCGATTGAACGGGCAGTGGCCAACGCACTTTGCTTCATATGATCACGCGTTGCCTGAATGACTTTGGGCGTTCCGGTAGAACCTGAAGTGGTAAGCGAAAAGGATGTTTGTCCGTTTACCCACTGTCGACAAAATAGAATAGCTCTTCCTTCAAAGGAGTCATCCTTTGGTTCTGGTAATTGCGAAGAAGTATAAATGCCGCCTTTCGTTTGAATGGTAAAGCTGTTCATAGCAATTGCGATTTTATTGCTTTGATTTCATCTTCTACTGCTAGAGAGTGGCGAATGCGTTCGAGTCGCTCCACCGTTTTTCGTAAAAAAGTTTGATGCACGGAGGAGTTCGGTTGAAAGGGTTTGTGTTGCATTGACTGGCGAATGCTGTTCCATTCGACCAACAAATTTTTAGTCGTTGAATCAAAATATTGTTCACCGAACTTTTCGATGATGTAACTTTCAGCCTCTTCAGTTGGATGGATCCGATCAGATTTATAAAACCGATAATCGCGTAGGTCGTCCATCATCACTTCGTAAGCAGGGAAATAATCGACACCCGATTTTTGTAATTCATGTGTACACAATCGCAAGATCGATTTGCTGACTGAGTTTAGTGGCAAGGTATCTTTGGTATGGCGCACCGGACTAACCGTGGTGACGACTCTAACTTTGGGGTTTAACTCTTTTAACAAAGCGATTGTTTCAAGTGCTGAATTCACTATCATCTCTGCGCTTATGAGCTCTTTCGCGAAAAGCGATGAAGGCATCTTATGGCAATTGGCTACAATCTGTTGATTGTCTTTCCTACGATACACAAAAGCGGTACCGTACGTAAGGATCACTACCTGACAACTCTTTAAACACTCATGAGCCAGTTTGATCTGAGTGTAAATTTTTTCCTTCAGCGCTTCTTGCGAACTGCCATAGAAGGAGGAATGAAACTGATAGTTAAAGAAAGTGCCCTGGCTTTCAACGAAATCAATTTCATCCGGCATTTCTTTTCTGCCAATCATTTGCAATATCCTGTGAATGGATATGGGATTGTAAACCGTCCCAAAGGGATTGTTCAGCACATTAAATTTATTGGTGGTCAGGTAGTTGCCGATCACGTCTGCAAAACAAGACCCAAAGGTTGCCACCGAATCATGTAGATGAATCGGGGTTGAAGGCGTTACAAAGAGGTCTGTTTTCCAGGGATGCATCTGGTTAGTTTTTTCGTTTCAATCAGCTATTATGCAACCAAAAGTATCTATTTTTAAGCTTCTGAATACCGATAATTCTATACTATGTTATCACAAGCTGAAATCGAAAAAATACCAACCCGTGTATTCCAAACTTCTGAGGCGGCCTCTGTTTTTGTTGCCAACGAAATTGCTGCATTGATAAAAGCCAAACAAGCCGAGGGTAAACAGTGCGTTTTAGGGCTGGCTACGGGCTCAACACCCACGCGCGTGTATGCCGAATTGATAGCTCTTCACAAAAAGGGACTGAGTTTCAAAAACGTGATCACTTTCAATTTGGATGAATACTATCCTATGCTTCCTAACTCGTTGCAGAGTTATGTTCGTTTCATGAACGAGCACTTATTCAACGAACTGGATATTCCGAAAGAAAATATTCACATTCCGGATGGCACGTTGCCGAAGGAGAAGGTAGCCGAATTTTGTAAAAACTACGATGCCCAGATCGAAGTATTAGGTGGAATCGATCTTCAGATATTAGGTGTCGGACGAACCGGGCATATTGGGTTCAATGAGCCGGGCTCTTCCGAGCGAACTACTACGCGTATGATCACCTTAGATCAAGTAACACGTATTGATGCGGCCAGTGATTTTTATGGTGAAGAGAATGTGCCATCAAAAGCAATTACGATGGGGGTGGGGACGATCATGAAATCGAAGCGCATCATTATGATGGCGTGGGGAGAAGGCAAAAGTGCGATTGTAAAAAAAGCGGTTGAAGGTCCGATAACCGATCAGATTCCTTCTACCTTTTTACAACGACATCCCAATACGTTGGTAATTTTGGATGAGGCTGCTTCTTCCAATCTCACGGCAGTGAAAACACCTTGGTTGGTAGACACCTGTGTGTGGGATGACAAGTTGATTCGCAAAGCCATTGTCTGGTTATGCCAGCAAGTGAAGAAACCCATTTTGAAATTGACCAACCATGATTATATGGAACATGGTATGGGTGATGCGGATGCCGCTGGTTATGCTTCTTACCCTGAAGCAAAACCCGCAATGGATCAAGATGATACCGAATCTGTCAATGAA
>JAJTHV010000411.1 GCA_021300095.1 Flammeovirgaceae bacterium
TCCAAGCCTGAAATATCCTCCATTTCAATATCAGAGAACAAAAGGGAAACGGATGATGAAGATAGATAGGTATTCGCCTCAAGTGCAGAAGAACAACTTGCCACCACATGCAGATCGGGTATCCTTTTAACATACCCCAAAATGACCTCTCGTTGAATAAGATCATCTTCTACAATCAGGCAGTTGATTTTATCGGCCATAACCATAACAAATATACTTAATTGAAATGGCCGCGCAACTAATCGTCTACTCTGCGGAAATGTTCATCTACTTTTTGATCAGTTTGATATAGTTCATCCAAAAAAGTCGTGTTTATTTTTGACGTTAGCTGAGCATTATCCATTACCTATAAACCCATCAACATGAAAAAGCTACTACTTCTTGTCGTCTTTTCGATTCTTATCAAACCTATTTATGCACAGACCGGAACCACAGCTACCGGTACCTCTGCGGGCACTGCAGGTGACCATAACAGTCACTATGGCTTTTTTAGCGGCAACGCATCTACAAATCTCGCTTTTTACAATTCATTCTTTGGGGCTTATAGTGGCCGGTCGAACTCAAGCGGGTATTTCAATACAGCCGTTGGTGCCAGCTCCCTTTTCAGCAATTTCAGTGGCACCTATAATACTGCTGCAGGATACGTTGCACTCTATTATAACATTAGTGGAGCTTACAATAATGCAAGTGGTGCCTTTGCTTTGTACAATAATTCGACAGGAAGTTTTAATACAGCTACCGGAACAGATGCACTTGCTCTGAACACCACTGGGTTTTACAACACCGCGAGCGGAAACCGTTCGCTCTACGCCAATACCACCGGTGGGTATAATAGCGCATTTGGTTACAATGCTGGCCCCACGGTAAACAACCTAAGCAACACGACAGCGATTGGCAATGGCGCAAAGACTTCTGCATCTAATCAGGTTCGGATTGGCAATTCATCAGTTACTAGTATCGGTGGACAGGTTTCTTGGTCAACCTTATCGGATGGGCGTTTTAAAAGAGATATAAAAGAGAACGTATCGGGCCTTGACTTTATCAATCAATTACGACCTGTAACCTATATTGTAGATACAGAAGCTTACGATGCTTTTTTAGGCATACCGGATAGTTTAAGGCAAAAACAGTCTTCTGCACGAAAAGCAGCCATCCGGCAAACCGGATTTATTGCTCAAGAGGTAGAAGCTGCTATCAACAAAACGGGCTTTGTGTTTCATGGTGTAGAAGTACCCCAAAACGAAAATGACCATTACAGTATTCGCTACGCGGAATTTGTGGTGCCGTTGGTGAAAGCCGTTCAGGAGCTTACCGTAAAAGCTGAAGCACAACAAAAGAAAATTGATTTGCTGTTGAATCAACTAAATAAGAGTAACCAAATCAATCAAGAACTTCTATCGGACGGAGCGATTCTACTTTTTCAAAATGCACCGAATCCGTTTACAGAGGGAACAGATATAAAAATGATTTTGCCCGAAGATGTACATCAAGCCAACTTAATCATCTATAACCTCGAAGGAAAGCAATTGAAGTCAGTGCCAGTGCAAACGCGCGGCAATGCCGTTGTCAAATTTGCAGGCCATGAGTTAAGTGCCGGAATATATATCTATACGCTTATTGCCGATGGCAAAATAATTGACACCAAGAAGATGATTTTGACGAAGTAGCTGATACTCTCTACACGCAGCGTATTCATTTTTGAATTCGCTGCGTTGGCTTTAGCCTCACCCATAAAGTTGGAACCAACCACAGCAGCAAAAAAGAGACCGAGTAGAATCAATGCTTCTTTCATGAGCAAACCATGTAGAGAAGAAACTTTTTTTGCTAAAAGAACGCGGAAAAATTTTATTCTATCTTAGAAAGCATTTTACCCATTGCTTGAATTTGTTGCGGACCAATGCCACAGCAACCGCCAATGATATCGGCTCCCAAATCCATCCATTCTTTTACCATCACTTCGCAGGAAGACAAATCAGAAAGTCCTGACCATGTTTTACTTTCTGCATGGTAAACAGCTCCTGAATTGGGATAGACAACGATTCTTTTAGTACCGGATTTTGACTTGATGGATTGAATTAGCTCGGAGATGAATTGAGGGGATGTGCAGTTTACTCCGATCGCAAAAACCGTGGGGTGATGTGCAAACAACTCTGCACACTTCTCGATGGGTGTTCCATCACTGATGTGATTGCCATCCTTACAGGAAAAAGATATCCAGGCCGGCTTTTGGATCTGTTGTACGAGTTCTGCCAACACTTTCGCTTCCTGAAAACTAGGAACCGTTTCACAGGCCAGAAGATCAGCCGCTGAACGATTTAACAAGTTGATTCGTGGTTCATGAAAGTCTCTTAGTTCTTGATCGGTGATGCCATAATTACCGCGATATTCCGAACCATCGGCCAGGTAGGCACCATACGGCCCAACGCTAGCAGCGATCAATGGCTTGCTGGCATTTGGATTTGCTGTGAGGAAACGATGTCTTGCTTCTTCGGCTAACTTAACCGATTTAAGAATCAATCCGCTGGCCGAAGGTTCATCGTAGCCCAGCGCCATAAACCCCGGCAGTGTAGCCTGGTAACTGGAGGTGATGATACATTGAGCTCCTGATTCCAAATAACTAAGGTGGGCAAGAACAATCGCTTCGGGATTGGACTCAAGTAATTTCGCACTCCATAATTTTTGATTCAGGTCGCAGCCTTGTCTTTCTAATTCATTGGAAAGACCACCGTCTAAAAGAAGTGGATAGGTCATCGTCATTGGTTATCCGAAAGTATCAAATAATCGGATGTTTTAAAACCAGTAATTTATGAACCTTGCCACTAGTTAAAGTTTCTCTTTTGCTTTAGTACTTTATTGCTATCGAACATTCTGATCAAATTCGATCATCCATTCAATACCATATTTATCTCTGAACATGCCAAAGTAAGAACCCCACGGACTCTGTTCCATCGGCATTTCGATCGCTCCACCGGCTGAAAGTCCGTTGAATAAATGATCGGCTTCTTCTTTGCTCTCGGCACTAATGACGATCTTCGACCGGTTTTCGTTTTCATTGGTCTTGCCCAGAATCTCCGGAACATCATTGGCCATTAATGTATTCTTACCAATCGGCAAAGCAATGTGCATAATCTTGTTTTCTTCGTGAGCAGCCACCGGAAACTCCGCGCTGGCCAGATCCTTGAACCGAATGATTTTTGTAAACGCTCCGCCAAACACAGATTTGTAAAATGTAAATGCTTCTTCGGCATTTCCGTTAAAGTTGATGTGTGGGTTGATCAATGCCATAACTTATGTTGCTTTTATGGGTTTGTGGAGTCTTCGTGAAAAAAATGAGTTAATACAAAACTAACTCATACGAAGGATTCCGTTGGGGTGAAACACGACATTTATAGGTGGGCAATGCGTCACTCGGTGGATTTTGCAAGTAAGATGCGACTCCTATTCTAATTATAATTTCAACTTTACAAATAGCCAATGGATGATGCCCTTGGGGAAATTGAACAGGGAAAGAGCACGAAGCAAAAACGGGAACCGTAAAAACAGGCGCATCAAAAAATAGTTGCGTGACAGCTCCGGGCCAAATTTCTGATGCAGCGCCCGATCGTATTCTTTCATTTTATTTGCACTGAATTCATTCGTTTTAAAGCAACGCCCGATTTGTTCGGCCGCCATCACTCCGCTCCACATGCCCAAATCAATGCCATGTCCTTGCAAGGGGTCAATTAACGAAGCGGCATCACCGCACAAGAGAAAGCGATCGCCACTGACACTTCGTTGCCGCGTCCATATCGGCAAACTGAAACCATTCACTTTTCCTTCCACAGTTGCGTCTTTAAAACGATCAGCAAACGCAGGCGAATGGGTGATCTCTTCCAACAAGGCACGCAAATTCAAAGGGGCACGATCTTTTCGGTTTTTATTCTTAAACAAGCCAAACCCAACATTCGCCCATCCATCTCGCAAAGGAAAAATCCAAAAATAGCCTTCTACTTCCTTGATCACATGTGCTTCATTGCACCCGGGTTGAAGTCCCTTGATACCCTTGTAGTAGGCTCGAATAGCGGTAACCGCCAGAGTATCCGGTTCCTCCATTTTTACCAGTTGCCGTTTTACGACCGAGTGGGCACCATCACATCCGACCACCACCGCAGCATGAATAGAAGATCCGTCTGCGAACAAACAATGACAACCGTCCTTAATGACTGTAACCTGTTGAAGTTGTTTCTGCTGAAGAACATGGGTATCGGTTTCCTGCTTTACCAATTGGAAAAGGAAATGATCGAAATCCATGCGCTTGCTATTGTAGGAAAATAGTTTCCACGTATAGCGGATTACGTTTCGTTTTGAAAAAAAGATGGCGATGGAAGTAATATCCATGCTATGTGCGAAGGCTTTCATCTGATCGCCCCACGTTGTACGCAAACTGTTGATGGCTTTAAAGGCAGAACCCGGAATGGCATCACCACATATTTTGTCGCGAGGAAAAGCTTCTTTGTCAATCAAGGCTACCTTAAATCCTTTGCCCTGGAGCGCAAGCGCGCACGCACTTCCGGCCGGTCCGGCCCCAATTATTGCCACATCAAAGTCCACTGCCATGAAGCATCCTTTTTACACCCGGTAAAGTTATGAAAATAGTGAGTAGGTCTTTGAATGAATATAGGGGCAATGATGGAAGGTGTTAAAATAAAATAGGCTTGACCACATAAATTAGAAGGGCGCAGTTATGGTGGGGCGGGGAACCTGTTAAAGGAAAACGATTAAAACATCTTTGCTTCCGTTTCAATTCTTCTTAGGCTTCACATGCGATGGTGTCGCAAAGACCTCCAAAAAGAATTCGTTAAAAACTGGCTGAAGATTAAACTTCGAAACAAGCAAACCAGTAACTTCCATCACCTTATCATGATCTTCGGAGGTAATGCGGTTAGGATTCATGATCTTCTGCAACCCCGCTGGATCCATATAATAGATCTGCCGTACATCTCCTCTCGAAATAAACTCAAAGGTGTATAGAACTCCCTTTCGATCATAGGTGTCAGCTCGTAATTTAACTGGATATACTTGTCCCGATTCGGTTGTTCTAATCCACTTGGAGTTAATCTGGTTTCTTATTTCTAAAATCCCTATGGAGTCCAATCTGTTCCAAATCAAATCAAGATTAACTTCCTGAACACCTGCTTGTTTGGATACAAAGATCTTTTTTTTGGTATTGACGTAGCCTCTGCGGTACTTCCAATGACCATCATTCTGAAGTCTCAACTCCAATAAGATGCCAGGAACATGTTCTGTACTTTGCCAGAACCGAAACACAAATTGAACAGAGTCAAATTTAGGTTTTCCAATAATGCGTTCATAACTTAACTCAGTAGTGGCTGAGTTAGATTCAAATTTGATCTGACCACTCAATTCGAGGGATACGCTTAGGAGCCATGCGATTAAAATCAAAATACTCTTCACCATCGCAAAATCTTTTCCATCTTCTTCCCTTTCGCCAATTCATCTACTAATTTATCTAAATACCGTACTTTTTGTGTGAGCGGGTTTTCTATTTCCTCTACCCGATAGCCGCAGATCAATCCGGTAATCAAGGATGCGTTTTTATGGAGGGAAGCTTTTTCAAAGAATATTTTGAATGTTACTTTCTCTTGGATGAGATCTTGCTGTTGTTGGTTGGTATAGCCTGTCAGCCATTCAATCACTTGGTTCAGCTCTTCTTTCGTGCGCCCTTTCTTTTCCACTTTGGCCACATACATAGGGTACACCGAAGCAAATGTCATGTTCGCAATGCGTTCATCTTGTGCTGCTGAGGCTTTCATGGATAATCGTTTGAGTTGCACAATTTACTAAAAAGTGATAATCGATCAATATCTCAACTTGCTATAGATTGCATCTTAGCCGCAAGCCATTATCTTAGTCAAAAAATAATGGTCATGCGTATCTACACTCTTCTCTTTGCCTTTCTTCTTTTCACCCGACTTGCTACCAGCCAAACCAACGTAACAGTGGATGTAAAAGGTGGTAAACACACCATCAGCAAACATATCTATGGTCACTTTGCTGAACATCTGGGCAACTGCATCTATGGTGGATTTTATGTAGGCGAAGAGAATCGCACAATTGCACATCAAGGAGGTGTGCGACTGGACGTGGTCGATGCGCTGAAGAAACTGAAGATACCTAATCTTCGTTGGCCCGGTGGTTGCTTTGCCGATACCTATCATTGGAAAGATGGCGTGGGCCCGAAAGAGAAAAGACCTACCATCGTGAATACCTGGTGGGGTGGCGTAACGGAAGACAACAGTTATGGCACGCACAATTTCTTGAACATGTGCGAGTTGCTGCAAACAGAACCTTACTTATCTGCTAACGTGGGCAGCGGCACCGTGCAAGAGTTAGCGGAGTGGATGCAGTACACCACCTTTGATGGAATCAGTCCGATGTCGCTGTGGCGCAAACAAAACGGACGAGAGCAACCATGGAAAGTAAAGTTTTGGGGCGTGGGAAATGAAGCGTGGGGTTGTGGTGGCAACATGCGACCGGAACATTATGTGGATGTCTACCGACAGTATGCCACGTTCATGACAGGATGGGATAATTCCAACAAAGTGTTTCGTATTGCCTCGGGTGCGAACTCTTCTGATTACAACTGGACCGAAGTTTTGATGCGCGATATTCCGCACCACATGCTGGAAGGTGTGGCACTTCACCACTATTCGGTGATTGACTGGAATAAAAAAAGTTCGGCCACCGGTTTTACCGAAGCGGAGTACTTCACCACCCTGCAGCGCGCTTTGTTCATGGACGAGCTCATTGAAAAGCATAGCGCTATTATGGATAAGTATGATCCCACCAAAAAGATTGCACTGGTGGTAGATGAATGGGGCGGTTGGTATGATGTCGAGAAGGGTACGAATCCCGGATTTCTGTTTCAACAAAACACCATGCGCGATGCGATGATCGCGGGTGTAACGTTGAACATTTTTCAAAATCATTCAGACCGAGTGCGCATGGCAAACCTGGCACAAACGATCAACGTGTTGCAGGCGGTGATTTTAACCAAAGAAGAGAAGATGATCTTAACTCCCACCTACCACGTGATGGAAATGTACAATGTGCACCAGGATGCGACTCTCTTGCCGGTGCAACTTCAATCTCCCTATTACAAGATGGGCAATGAACAATTAAAGAGTGTTTCTGCATCAGCATCGATCAACGCTGCGGGTGAAATTCACCTGACACTGGTCAACATCCACGCTACCGAAAGTCAGGAAGTGAGTATTGATCTTCAATCGGGCAAAGCCGTGTTTAATACAATCACCGGACGGATCTTAACCTCAAAGAAATTACAAGATCACAACACATTCGACAATCCTCGAAACATTCAACCGATTACTTATACAGGCGCCATTCTGAATAACAACATCCTGAAAGCTAAACTCCCTCCCTTTTCGGTGGTGGTGTTGAAGGTAAAGTAGCTTCCAGGATTGTGATTACCTATTCTCCGTTAAAAATCACTCAGTTGTCTTCCCATCAAATTTCGCCTCATGCTTTTCGGCATCTTGTTTGGTCGCTCTCACAATGCCGTCTTTGTGGTTAGGCAATGCATAGATGGTATAAAGCTTCAAGTCGTTGATGGGATCTGTATTGATTACATTGTGCTTCGAGCCGGAGGGCACAATCACCACATCTCCCGCTTTCACATCGTATGTTTTTCCATTGACAATGCATTTACCAATTCCGCTTTCAAAGCGAAAAAACTGGTCGCTTTTTAAATGCGTCTCCTCGCCAATTTCTTCACCCGGCTTCAGACTCATCAATACCAGTTGCATGTGCTCGCCTGTATAAAGTACTTTTCGGTAGTTGGTATTCTCGGTGGCATCCTTCTCGATGTCGGTGGTGTATCCTTTCATAGTAGATTTTTTTAAAACTGTTGCTGTTGAAGATGCGTACTCCGAATCATCGATTTCATTTTTTTGATTGGGTTGGTTATTGCACGCATTAAGCGCGAACACCAGAACTGATGCTAATAAATAGTTTGCTTTCATTTGATTTTTTTTATTCCTGTTAGTCTGAATCTTTCTCACCGTTGTCGTTTACAGTGGCTGATCCAATTTCTGTGTGCCTGATCTGACCACCTAAATAGCCTGTCCTGGCTACAAGTCCAAAACTGATAAAGGCAATGACCAGCGAAATGATTGACACCTGATTGGCTGCGGGATGATTCTTCTTCGTCAGATAAAGTGCGACCAGTGAAACTACGCCAAGCGTTATCAATCCGATTAAAGCAAAAAGAGCAAAGTCTTCGTGTTGTTCAATCATATTTTTAGCTACTCCCTGAATATCTTCCACGGCTTCTTCGGCTCCCTCGCCTGTCAGGTAAGAAATTACTGCGCCTACAGACGAAGTAATCAATACGCCATATCCGGCAATTTTTGTTTGATCGCTGTTGGTTATGATGCCGTGCGCCAGAACGAAGCCACCTAAAATGGAACCGAAGATTGGTAGATGCGTAATGAGTAGATGTATATGAACCTGATCCATGTTTTTTGGTTTGAAGCGAGTTAAAAGATGACTGACAGCGATTTCAATCATTCACTTACCATTATCAGGCCAACTATTCTAATGAAGGATTCGTTCTAAAAAAGCTATTTTGTTATCCTGTGCGGAAATTGTTTTTACAGAAAATGATTGGAGTGTAGAGATATTTACTCATCGATTAAAAAATGGATGGGTCTGGCGACAAGAACCAATTGCGGGTATGCTTTGTGAATTTAGATATCAAGTTGAAGCTCTCCAATCGCGCTTCTTGGCTCCATACTTTATTGCCTCTTGTAGCAAGGGAACGTTAATGTCCTTTCGTGTTTTGAACTTGATGCGGTTGTTTTGTCTTCGATGCCCAGGATGTACACCGAAATTCCGGTGTTGTTTTTACTTCGTCATCTTATAGCCAATGCTGATGAGTAATAGCAAAAGGTTTTCACTCACATTTTTCTTTGTTCGTAAGAGTCCCCAATTTCCATTTATCTCTATTGAGATGTCTCTAATTTTTTCCAGCGATTCCATTAATTGTCTTGGCAAGTACTTCCTGATCTTGTCAGGGCTATCGCCAGTCACAAAATAATTTCTGCTGAAATCCGGATACTCATTGAAGTCAATATCGATTTTCGTAAACATATCAGCAATCTTATCGGCTACGGTCTCCTCTCGAATATAGGCTCTACCCATGTCATGAGGTAAACTAAATAATAATACCGGCTCGACTTCCTCAATATCCTTCTCTACTCGGGTATTTTTTTTCTGCTCAATTATTGTTACGTGTTTTTCAACCAATAAAATGATGAAAGCCCCGGATCGTCCTTTTAATTCGGTAACATGATGAACAAACAAGCTCTTATAAATTTTCAATCCATCAAACTTTGCCAGGAGCTTGAGCCCAAGCTCATGATCCTTTCGCCTAATCTCCAATTGTCCATCCACCTTTTGAAGGGTTTCTTCGAAAAGCCTTTCGGTGGCGCTGTCGAGTGATCGGTAGGATATCATTTCTTTGGGATTTGAATAGTTACACAGCCCGTCTTATCGAACTGTTATAGCCGCATTCTCATCGAACTGTTACAGCCGCATTCTCAAAAATGTTATCTAACTTATAATCGACAACTATGATCAGTTTTGAAGTTATCTTTTTATCTCCTATTGTCGCAGCGAACCAATCTTGCGGAATTTTTTTGAGTGCTGCAATCAAGTCCTGGTCGCATTCCTTCATGATCCCACTGATTAATTCGATCTTTCCAAGCGTGTTATCCGCATTAATCCATATAGCTACCGTAACGGCTCCTTCAACACCCATTCGTCTTGCTTGCATCGGATATGCTAAAACCTTATTTAGTTCGTCTGTAAGTCCAATTTTTGAGCCTAAGTAGCTCGGGGGTGTGTCAACAGGTAATATCTGTATCTGATTATCAATTCGAACAAAATAAGGGCTTACAGGTTTCTTTTGAAATGTCATTTTCTTATCATCATAATTGTAGGTTTGCACCTTTTCTCCGCTCTCATAAAAAGTCCATTCCCCTACTCTATTATTGTTATCTATTTTTCCTGTCCAAACCTGACTACCATCTGATCGATATTTTTTATAGTCTCCATGTTTAACTTTTTTATTCTTGGCAAGAATAGTGTATTCTTCAAGGTAGACAAGTGATTTTTCTTTCTTAGCCTTCAGCTCTTGTCCAAAAGCAAAATATTGCATGGAATGAAGTATGAAAATTGTTATTAGTAGTTGTCTCATTATATATTTTAATTACTCATCCACTGTAGGGAATTGATTGCTATCATGGTTTTCGTTATCCTTAGGTAAGTTATTCTCTGTTGCCTTTGTCACGAAAAATAGACCGATAAAGTGAATTCAAATTCTATAGAAGACCTGTTTTCGTGCATTCGCTGAAAAATTCAGGCCTCTCATTTATTTATCGTCAACAATTTCAGTCAAATTGAGACCGAAATCTTTCATTACTTGGTCAACATCGTATTCAAAATCTTTCGGGATGTTTACAGTTGCAATTCCACCAAAGTCAACCTGCCAGTATCCACCTCTTTTTGCTAGCTCATCCCCCAACACTCTGTAATCCGCAGAGCTATAATTATGGGCATTTAGAAAAAAACGTCTTGTAATGAAATCTGATTTTTTTGTGATTTCTACTATCTCGTGTTTCCCATCCTTGTTAATCCTGGTTTCAAATTCTGTCCCCAATGTCAGGTTGCAATTCCAAATGTCGTTGTCAATCATTTTGAATTTGTTGTCAGTTAACTGTTCAACATAAAAGGTGGTTATTGATCTTTCCCTCTTATCGTAAATTTCTATTTTTGTTTCTTTGGTGTCCATTTGAGTTGTGCCTAAAGCAATATCAGCATCTTCCACTATAAGATTCTTCTATCATTGTTTCCCAATCCAATTCTACTCAATCAAACCTATAAATCCAAGCTGATGGGAAGGCTTTTTAGGCTGTGTAAGGGCTAAGCATGCCAGGTATACAAATCGCTCGGTCTCGGGGTTTCCCGCGGTAAGAGAAATGACGTTTGCAGCCCTCACAACGTCATGTGGAGCCCTCACAACGTAATGTGCAGGTCACACAACTCAATGTTGAGGTCGCACAACGTAATGTGCAGCCCTGACAAGTCAATGTGCACGCCTCACAACTCAATTGTCAGCCCTCACAACTCAATTGTAAGCCTTCACAACTCAATGTGCAGGTCGCACAACGAAGTTCGCAGGCGTGACAAAAGCCTTCGCGCCATCATTTTCTAATACAAACGGGGTAGCACGTTAACATTAACGATATAAAACGAAAGAGCTAACGAAATAAAACGAAAAGTGACCGTTCGCAGGTGCTGTTACCCACACCTAACATGCCAGATCAGAATGATCGGCCACTGAGAATGCATTATCTATTTGGCACATATTCTCTTTTTCTGACGGTTTCCGACTTAACAATTTTTGCCATGTCTTTAAGAACGAAACCATCTATTGGTATGGTCGTGTGGCTTTTACGAATCTTTTCAAATTTTTCAGCAATGTCTGTGTAAGTGCCGGTGGTGAAATACTCAACCGCCACGATAAAATCCCATTCCGAAACAGGGTCTGTTTCGCCTGCTACGTTCTCCAGTAATTCATATTTGCTGATAAGTCCTTGCGCTACGGCAATACTGTCCATCGCAAACCAATTTTTCTCTAAGAATTCTTTCACTCTGGCTTTTTGCAAAGGGTTAGACTTAATATAAGTCAGTGTCCAGGTTTTCGTATTCGCAGACTGCGCCTTGGATTGCGCATGAGATACGATGTAATTAGATAGCGACAGAAATAAGAATAAGTAAATGGTGTGTTTTTTCATTTTTTTAATTGTGTATAATCGTTTGATACTATTCCAAATTAGGGCTTTACTTCGAACTTTATCCGCTCATCAAAAAAATAGTTGCACTCTTATTCAATATTCAAAAGCTCCAATTTCTCAGTTCTTCTCATTCGTTCAATACCGAACGCTCCTCCCATGACCTCTTCAAAGACAATCACTGAATCTGATACCTCTACGATTTTATAGTTCACATTATGCGATGAATCACTTTGCGACTTATCTGTTTCAAATTCTTTTCCATTAGGTCCACGAAACACCAAACCGGGTCTTAATTTAACCTAAATAGACAGTGTGTCATTTTTTATTCGCCAATCCTTTATCA
>JAJTHV010000052.1 GCA_021300095.1 Flammeovirgaceae bacterium
ATTCGTACGCATCTTTATTTTGAATTTCGATGGCGAATCGTTTGATCTTCGTTACAAAATCATCGATAGGACCCGAAGCCCTGCCACCCAGAAAGGAGGCTGCATTTTGTACTACTTCCCAAATGGATATGGCGTGATCGTTGGCGGCTATAATGATTTTGTCAATCGTGGTGTCACCAATACCTCTCTTTGGAAGATTGATGATTCTTCGGAAAGAAGCTTCGTCCTGTTGGTTGAGCGAGTAGCGCAGGTAAGCGAGTAAATCTTTGATTTCCTTACGTTGATAAAACGAAAGTCCACCCACCACTTTGTACTTGATATTCATTCGCCTCAGCGATTCTTCAATGGCGCGCGACTGGCTATTCGTACGATAGAGCACAACAAAGTCGCTGAACTTGTATTGATGCTGCATCTTCTCTTCAAAAATGGAAGAAGCTACTAACTTCCCTTCTTCATTATCAGAAACGGACTTAATCAATTCAATCGGAGTACCTTCGTCATTGGCGGTCCACACATTTTTAGGAAGCTGTGCTTTATTTTTCGCGATCACGGAGTTAGCGGCTTCTACGATGGTTTTGGTAGAGCGATAGTTCTGCTCCAGTTTGATAATTCGTAAATCGGGATAGTCCTTTTCAAAATTCAGAATGTTGCTGATGTCCGCACCACGGAAGGCATAGATACTTTGCGCATCATCACCCACAACACACACATTTTGCCGAACATGCGCCAACTTGCGTATGATGAAATACTGGCACAGGTTGGTATCCTGAAACTCATCGACCAATACATAATGGATGCGCTGCTGGTATTTGTTCAACACTTCAAGGTGTTCCTTAAAAAGCTTATCGGTGTTGAAGAGCAAATCATCAAAATCCATCGCACCTGATTTGAAACAGCGCAGGGCATAGGCTTTATAAATATTGCCGATCTCCGGTCGCATATTGGCGGCATCATCTGCCATTAAAATGGGATTGGCAATGTACTCTTGCCACGAGATCAGCTTGTTTTTGGCTGAAGAGATTCGATTGTAAACCGTGTTGACTTTATACTGAGCATCGTCAAGTCCGAGTTCCTTCACGATCGAACGAAGCAACGATTTCGAGTCATCTGTATCGTAAATGGTGAAGTTGTTGGGGTAACCGAGATGATGAGCCTCGGCTCGAAGAATGCGGGCAAACACAGAGTGAAAAGTTCCCATCCACAGATTTCGGGCATCAGCACCGACTACCTTTTCAATACGCTCACGCATTTCGCGGGCAGCCTTGTTGGTAAAGGTTAGCGCCATGATATTGAAAGGATCTACCTGGTGTTCTTTGATCAAATTGGCGATGCGAAAGGTGAGAACCCTGGTCTTACCCGATCCGGCACCCGCTATCAGCATGCAAGGGCCATCGGTGTTCAATACGGCCTCTAATTGTGGCTCATTCAGGCCATCTAAATAACTATCCATAATTTATCCTGCAAGTTAATATCGACACACAGCAATGAGTAAGAAAATGAGTTTAATTTTATGCTTTTATTGCAGAAAATTGCCTGACTGAGGGATTAAAAGCGAGGATTGAATTGAAGAAGAATGTTATATGAGACCGGAGTTTCTAACCACTACCAAAAAAGAGTCTTTCAACACCTGGAAATTCCGTACACTCATGAATTGGTATCCGATGTATTTCGGAACCGGAGGCAAGATTTTGTTCTGGTCTGCAGATTTCCTGGAGGTACACCTGCGACTACGACTTAACCCGTGGACGTACAATTATGTGGGCACCATCTTTGGAGGCAGTATGTTTGCGGCTTCTGATCCCTTTTACATGCTTATGCTTTTCAAGGCGCTGGGGGGCAATTATGTGGTGTGGGATAAGTCGGCCAACATCCGGTTTAAGAAGCCGGCCCGCGAAACGCTTTACACCCGTTATTTTATCTCGGCAGAAGATCTGGAGACTATCCGGCAAGAGGTAAAGGAGAAAAATGAAGTTACCCGCACATTTGTCATTCAATGGAAGGATAAAAAAGGCGTGGTGCATGCAGAAATTGAGCGCGTGTGTTACATTGCCGACAAAGCGCACTACCAGCAAAAGAAGGGCGACAGCCAGCGTGCCAAATTGGAATTTAAATTAAACAGAAATGATTAAAGTAGGAGAGGTTTTAGTTTCAGACGACATCCGTGATGTGGAGTTTGTTTGTCATCTCGAAAAATGCAAAGGAGCGTGCTGTGTGGAAGGTGATTTGGGTGCTCCCTTGGATGAAGACGAGCTGCCCATCATGAAAGAGATTCAGGAGCAAGTAAAGCCCTACCTGACACCTGATGGACTCAAGTCGATTGAAGAACAAGGTGCCTATATTTTAGATGAAGATGGCGACTACTCAACACCTACTATTGCCGGACGAGAGTGCGCGTATGCACATTATAATGCCGAAGGTATTTTAAAGTGTGGTATTGAACAGGCTTACCTCGATGGGAAGATCAGCTACCGCAAGCCCATTTCTTGTCATTTATATCCGATCCGAATCACCAAAAACAAAAAGGGTTTCGAAGCAGTCAACTACCACAAGTGGAGCATTTGTTCGGCAGCTTGTTCGTACGGAAAATCTTTACAAGTTCCATTGTACAAATTCCTGAAAGATCCGCTCATCCGTAAATACGGAGAAGGATGGTATCAGGAGTTGGTCGAGAAAGTAGAAGTGAAATCCTAGTTTTCAGTTACAATCATTTTCTTATAAGTGGGTGCGCTCATCGAGTGAAGTAATCCAAGCGAGCTCATCAATACCAGGTTTTTGATAATGTACTGACCTACCAACGTCAATGAAAATGGAGCCGATGTAAACGAAGTAGCGGGTAGAAGAATCAATGGCGTAAACGTAAAGATCAAGTGCACAAAAGCTGCTTTAATTACGGCACGTTGAAAGATACCTGCAATTAATAGGATACCCACCAGGCTTTCCCAAATTGCTAGCAAGAGAAGTGAAGTGTTGTTATCGATCCAATGAAAAGTAAGTAGCTCAATGGTGTTTTGAGCCAATGCTTCCGCAGGACTTACTCCTGCGAAAAACTTTAGTACTCCAAACCACAAATAGATTACGCCCAGACTGATACGAAGCAGTTTGATCCAGATTTGTACTTGTTTATTCATTGCTCAATATTTAAATCGAGCGGAAAAATGCGTGCAATGCATGATTAAAAGAATGACTTTGGTCAGGTTGATAAAAAACTAACCCAACAAAAAAGCCCCTGATCTCTCAGAGGCTTCTTGTAGATTAAATTTGCAGACTTATTCAGCTACTACATTTACCGTTACGGTGTGTTTCACCTCTTTGTGTAAATCTAAGTGCGCTGTGTAAGTGCCCAATTGCTTAGGTTGATCTTTGAAGCTGATCTTCTTACGATCCACGTCAAATCCTTTAGCTTTCAAAGCATCAGAAACCTGAACCGCAGTAACGGCTCCGAAAATTCTTCCGCTTTCACCAGCTTTTGTACCTAATTCAATGGTCAACTCACCAATTTTAGCAGCCAATGCTTCGGCATCTTGCTTTACTTTGGCAGCTTTGTGCGCAGCCTGACGGATGTTCTCTGCTACCATTCTTTTGTTCGACTCGTTGGCAATCAGAGCTACTCCATTCGGAATCAGGTAATTTCTACCGTATCCGGGCTTTACTTTTACTGTATCATTTTTGTAACCGAGTCCTGTTACGTCTTGTTTCAAAATTATTTCCATAGTTGTTACAGGTTGGGTTATTTCATTTGGTCAGCCAAATAAGGAAGAATAGCCACGTGACGGGCACGCTTCACAGCCTGAGCAATCTTATTTTGATATTTCCAGCTGTTTCCGGTCAATCTGCGAGGAAGGATTTTACCTTGCTCGTTGATAAACTTCAACAAGAAATCAGGATCTTTATAATCGATGTACTTGATTCCGTTTTTCTTAAAGCGGCAGTACTTAGGTTTTACCTCAGCACGCTTAACAGGTTCGTTCATTAATGTCATACTTCGGCCGCCTCCTTGCGTGGTGCTTGTTTTTTGGTTCTGTTAAATTCTCCTTTGCGTCTTCTCTCGTTGTACAAGATAGAGTGTTTGTCTAACACGATTGTCATAAATCGCATTACCGACTCATCGCGTCTGTACTCGGTTTCGAGTGTGTTGATGAGTGTGTTGTCCGTTGTCGCGAATTCGATCAGATTGTAGAAACCGGTAGACTTGTTTTGGATAGCATACGCCATCTTCTTCAGTCCCCATTTTTCTACGTTGATGACGTTAGCTTTAGCTTTCGTCAACAACTTCACGAATTTCTCGACAGTATCCTTTGCCTGGTCTTCAGACAAAACGGGATTTAAAATGAATACCGTCTCGTAGTTTTTCATGGGTTTAACAATTGTTTTAAAATGAGGCGCGAAGGTAGGAAAAGGTTCGTAATCCGGCAAACAGATTGCAATAATCAATCCCGTGAAAAGAGGTAAAATCACTCATTTAGGCTCCAATCGTAGTCCAAATAGCTGATTTTGACTTTCGGTTTCAGTTTTTTGCCGGAATGGCGCTCAATAAAACTCTTTACTGAGCCTCCATTTTCTTCAAAATCGCCACTATACCAGCTGAAAATTTTACTGATTTCGACCTTTTCGGGACTTATTTTATTGCGATTCGGATCGGCAAGAAAGGCTTTTGCCTGTCCATCCAATTGCTCGTTGAGTCTCTTTGCCTCGTAGGCCTCGTTCAGCAGTTTAGGGCACGATTTACTCGCGCAAACCAATGCCATGTGGATGCGTGGGTCTTTGAACTGCTTTCTTAGAATACCGTGTTCGATTTGATCTAAACTCATCTTCTCCGAACCAATCCAAAAGAACTTGTGTGCCCAGGGCGTATTGACAAATGGTATTTGAATCAGGCTGCCAATGTCTTTAATGCTTTTGATCGGATAGTGTTTCAGAATAAGCTGAATGGTGAATGCATTATATGCATTGATCCAATAAGCCTGTTGTTCAGTCGATGCCCACTTCTTACTGTCAGGTGGATTTTTACTGATCAGCTTTAGATAGCGATTTAATTCTGCTGAATCGCGGAGGAATGCGCGATAATTAACCTGACCATCAGCAGCTACATTTTTCTGTAAAAGCCTATGAAATGTTTCATGCAGGTTGGCCGGCTGTTGTGCTGGGGCTGCAATCAGTTGAAAAGTAAAAAACAAACTGACTACCCAGCGTTTCATTTTACTTCACCGTAAAGGAAACACTTCCTATCTTATAGCTATCGGTGAAAATCTCAACGGTGTAATTTCCCTCCGCATATTCAGTGCCTTTTTCATAGAAGAAAATTAGCCTCTGCTTCGTATTGTCGAATAGAATTTCCTGAGCTGCTGTGTAAAACTCTTCTTTGCCATTTAGCAAAAATGTGCCTGAACCTTTTGCCACATCAAAAATTACCTGACCATTTTCATCGATTACACGAATGAGAATTTTCTTTCCTTCAATAGGAGCCACTTTGTTTTCAGCTAAGTTGAATTCAACTTTGATCTTTTGAAGTTGGCGGTTTTTGAAGGGCGATTCGCGCTCTTTTCCTTTGGAGTTGACTGCTTTTACTGAGATGTTTTCTGCTTTTAACTGCGAGGCAATCGCTACTTTACCGGCCAGTTCTTCTTTGTTTTTTGAAAGTACGTTAATAGAATCGCTTAATTTGTTTTGCTTGTTCTTCAGTGTTTTGTTCTCCGTGAAGAGCTCTTTGTTAACAGACTTTAATTTCTCAATTTCTTCGTCTTTCAATTTCAATAACTGTTCATAGCCATCCAGCCGGTCTTTTAATTCTTTCACAGCTTTCGCGCTGCGTTGGGTGCTGCGTCTGAGTTCTTTCTCTACTTCGGCTTTTGCTTTCTCCAGGTCAGCTATGTTTCCGCCTAATTTTTGAATGTCGGCAATTTTCTGATCCAACTCAGCCTTCACATCGTTCAGGCGTTGCATGGTAGAAGCCAGATCCTGTTCGGTATTAATTTTCTCGGTAGTGAGTTGGGCTTTTTCTCCGCTATCCAAATAAATCTTTACGCCTTGCACAATGTTGATGATCAAGAGCACAATGATGATAATAGTGGAGCGATTGGATTTTTTAGGTGAGTTGATTGTGTTGGGTTCCATACGGGAAAGAGTTTAGAATATAAAAATAGGCTTTATCAGCTTACTTACAGTTGGCAGATAAAATGTTGTTTGTTCAAAGCGGGGTCGAAGAATAAAATGCCACAACGAAATAAGTCGATACTTCCGTATACCAACTCGTTGTTCTTTAGTTTTAACCACGCTTTTTCCATTTCAGGAGAGTGATGGATGTCATCGATTACAATG
>JAJTHV010000090.1 GCA_021300095.1 Flammeovirgaceae bacterium
GCGTAGCCAACGAGCGCATGAACACGCGGTTGTTGTTGATGGCGTTCATACGAATCCGATCGCCCAACAGCGCTCCACCGGTTTTACGTTTCGAAGGGTCGACTGAAATTAAACCAATCGTCTTGACCTTAAAATCAATCAAAAATCTTCTTACAATTTCATCGACCATCGAAGATTTGCCGGAGCCACCGGTGCCTGTAATTCCTAATACCGGTGCTTTTGATAGTGCAGCCTTTTTATTGATTTCTTCAAAGATGCTTTTATGCTTTTCAAAATAATTCTCCGCACCCGAAATTAGTTGTGCAATCTGCACATTATTGTCAACTGTCAATTGCTTATTGTCAACTGTTTCCCCGGTCGGATAATCACTGCGCTGCACGAGGTCGTTGATCATCCCTTGCAATCCCATCGCTCTCCCATCATCAGGCGAGTAGATTTTAGTGATGCCGTAATCCATCAATTCTTTGATTTCTTCCGGCAGAATCACACCACCGCCACCGCCAAATATTTTAATATGTCCCGCGCCCTTCTCTTGCAGCAGGTCGTACATGTATTTGAAGTATTCCGTGTGGCCACCCTGGTAGCTCGTCATGGCGATGGCCTGGGCATCTTCTTGTATCGCAGTGTTCACCACTTCTTCCACACTGCGGTCGTGGCCGAGGTGAATCACTTCACAGCCCGTTGCCTGAATAATTCTGCGCATGATGTTGATGGCCGCATCGTGGCCGTCAAACAGGCTGGCAGCGGTAACAATGCGGACTTTATTTTTGGGCTTATACGGTTCAGTCGACACATAAGCGGCAGGAGCAGTTTTCTCTTTTTTCTCGGTAGCAGTGGCCATTGAGCAGATAATTAGGCTCCAAAAATACAGATTAGCGGTTTATTAAGCTAACAGTTGGTAGCTATTAGGCGGCCTGGCCAATCCCGCGAAAGGCGGGAAAGGCCATCGCGCTATCCGCTCCAAGTCCTCGCTCTCCCGATAGCTATCGGGATCGCTGTGGGCTTTCCGCTACTATCGCTGGCCGAGGCCAGCACGTAGTTTTGTGCTTTGCTTATCTTCAGCGTGACCTGAAATACTGAATAACGGCTTCATCCAAATTTTGCTTGTCCCAAGTTTTCAATATTGTAGTTGTGTATATTTGAGTGCTACCTATCTTTTCTTTAAGGAGTGATACCAAATGAAAAAACATATCAAAAGGGCAAATAATCAATCACCAAACCTTATTAAAATAGCTGGGGTGACCGCAATCATTGTTATTGCTCTCTGGCTAATAAATTGGTTTGTAGTCGGATACATTTTTGGTACAGATAAGGCGGGACAATTCGGTGATCGTTTTGGAGCTACGACAAGTTTGTTTGGTGGCATCACAATAATTGGGCTCTTGCTTACCATCTTTCTTCAACGTCAAGAAATACAAGACGGGAAAAAGGAATTTAAACATCAGAATAGAACACTTAGATATCAGCGATTTGAAAGCACATTTTTTAACATGCTTCAATTGCATAGCCAAATAACAGTAAAAATCAATGAAAAAGTCTTATTCGAGTCAATAGTTGGCCACTGCCAAGGTATCCTTAAGGGAGTTAATAACTTTAATACATTGCAAAATACGTATCAAGTAAAATGCCAGAGTTTAGTGAGAATGCACATGTATCAATACATAAGAAATTTTCAGAAAACTGTAGAGCTAGTTTATCAATTCAAAACGGAAAAGAAAACGATTGAGAAGTACTTGGGGATATATTTTGCGCAAATGTCCCAACTAGAGATGGAGTTAATTTGTTACCATTATAATTTGAAAGACACAATGCATCCGGAGTATTTCGTAGAATACAAAGAGTTGTTTTTTAGTTACTTGAGCTTGAATGAAGCAAATCATTCTATCTTAGAAACAATCAGGAAACATTTCGATGTTAAAGTTCCTTATGATACACTTCTTGGAGCTTATACATTTAGTTACAAGACGAGTTAGTGAAGTTAACGCATGAAGGCAATGACATCTTTCTTTTTGAAAAAAATCAAATTGTATCAAACACCCTCCTATGAAGCGAATAACCTCCATTGATGCAGTTCGTGGTTTTGTGATGGTCGTGATGGCCTTAGATCATGTGCTCGACCTGATTAATCATGTTTAGAGGTTCCCGCTTCGTTTCCACCGAATTTTGAACAGCTGTCTATCGCGGAGTAATTGATACTTTTTTTTGATAGTGACAGTTCCGAATATAGCGAGTGATTGATAGCTTTATATATGGTTGAAGAAATAACGGATCAGGAGTGATTAGAATCAAAACAACAATGATGACCTCAAAGAATTTTTTTTCCACAATAGCTGCTTTGCTTTTAATTGGATTTGTTTGTTCGGGTCAAACCGGAAAAGTTTCCGGGCGAGTACGGGATAGAGATACCCAATCACCCATTTCGTTGGCCAATGTGTTTATCAACCATTCTACCATTCATGCACTTACCAATGCAGCCGGAGAGTTTTCATTATCAAACATCGATCAACCGGCCGTGTATGAGGTGGTTGTTTCATTCGCAGGATACGAATCCACCAAACTTAAAATAAGCCTGACTGATTTTGAAGTGAAGCTGGGAACGATCTTTCTCGACAGATCAAAGGATACGTTGAACACGTTATCGAACAGAACCAAAAGAGATGGGGTTTGGAAGAAAAATTATAAACGATTTAAAGATGGATTTTTAGGATCAGATGATTTCGCGAAGGCCTGTGAGATATTGAATCCTTGGGTAATCCAATTTTCGGAAGATAAAAATGATCACGGACTAATTGCATACGCAGATGCGCCCCTTGAAATTGAAAACAGGCGATTAGGGTATCGGATATTTACGTATCTGGGTGGGTTCAAAATAATGAGCGGAAATCATGTGTTGCCGTATCCTGCTCGGTTTGAAGAGTTGCCTTATGCGAGCCGAAACGAATTGGCCGGTTGGAAAGAGAGCCGAGAAAAAGTATATCAATTTTCGCTGCAACATCTTTTTAAAGCAATGATTGAGCATCGGGTTTATCAGGAAGGTTTTTCCATCCACAAGGTCAGCGCCATGGGCCTTTCTTCTAACGCTTGGGTAGACACGCTAAAGTTAATTACCCCAACACCCCAACCGGGTATTTATATGATTGCATTCAAGGGTACCATCGAGATTGTGTATAGGAGCAGAAATACACAACAAAGCACCGTTCCCATCGGATGGATTGAATTGAAGAAAGATTTCATTCTGGTAAATAGAGAAGGATTTGAAATTAATCCAACTGGGATTATCACCTCCGGTAAATTGAATGATTCGCGAATCGCACATTTGCTCCCGATGAATTATAAACCGGAGCATTCAGACAACTACCGGAGCGAATCGGAAAATGCGGTACCGGTCGCTAAACTCTTGGAAAAATGTTACGTCCATACCGACAAGCCCTATTATTACCCTGGTGAAACCATCTGGTTTAAAGGATACATCAATTATGTAGACACACTGTGGAGGCAATCGCTCAGCAGAACTTTGCATATTGAGTTCATCGACCCGAAAAGAAAAAGTATAGTACTATCCAAGATACTTAAAATTGATAGCGGACTGTTTCATGGTGATTTTGAAATACCCGATACCCTGAAGGCGAACACGTATTATTTAAGAGCCTATACCAATCTCAATCGGAATTTTGGCGATGAGAATCTTTATGTAAAGCCTGTACCGATTCTTTATCTGATGGACAGGCCAGACCCATCTCAGTACAGCTACCAGCAAAAGAAACACGAACAGATAGCGATTCAAACAGATAAGCAAAGCTATGCCTTGCGCGATAAGGTAACTTTAATACTTCAAACCAGTAATGGTCAAAAGCCCATTTCCGCGAACCTATCTGTATCGGTAACGGATGCCGAGCAGGTGATTCCAGTTGAAGTAGGTGCAGATATTCTTCATTACTACCCAATCAAAGAAATACCGGCTATAAAGAACAGCAACCCCGTTTATCCGATCGAATATGGCATCGATTTTTCTGGTCAGTTTTTTAATGACATGGGCAAACCCAAAAAGACTGTTTTAAACATGATTCAAATTCAACCACGCAACTTATTTCAAGTTGAAACCAACGCAAGTGGTTTTTTTACATTGAAGGATTTGAACTTTAATGACAGCAGTGTTTTTACCTATAAGCCGGAAATTAAATCGTCTAAGCCATCCGGTAAAGTAAAGTTGCTTAGCAGGGCTATCCCGAAAATTGAATTGCCGGAACAAAAAATAAACTTCAAATTGCTTTTAACCGATTCGCTCCAACGCGAAGTAAGAATTGACAGCTTGACGGGGGACTCAAAATTCTTGAACGAAGTGGTTGTGAAAGGAAAAAAAATAAATACTCCGATACAAGTTGGTACAAATTCTGTCCATGTAATCGAGGGCAGCGAGATACAAGCAGGAAATGTTTTTCTTAACCTCATGCGCATACCACGGTTGAGGGTGGTTATAAGCGAAGGGAGTATTTCCTGGATTGGAGGGTCATACAGTAATTCCGGAGGTGTGCCCTTGGCAGTGTTCGTGGATGGAGTCTTAAGAACCGACCCCACTACTCCGGTTGATGCACTAAATAGTGTTAATCCCAACAGCATACTTTTTCTTACGGTGTCACCCGGTGCCATTTCTGTAACCACAAAACCCGTTTGGTGGGATGATAGTCCCAAATTTCAAATTTTAAAAGTCAGAGGTTATTCATCGGGTCGTAAATTTCAACATATCGATTACAGCGATTCAGTAGCAAATAAAAGTACAGAGCGAGACATACGATCAACTATCTATTGGAATCCGAATGTGGAGATAACTAAAAAGAGGGGGCAAACTACGCTTTCATTTTATTCGGCAGATCTTCCTGGAAGATACCGCATCGTAGTGGAAGGTATTACGGAGGAAGGTTATCCCGTCCGGGCTGAATCATATATTACTATTGATAATGAATAGGCGCATTAAATGACCACATTCTCCAGCAAAATCAGTTTCAGTTTAACAACCTTAGGTATTCAACAAATCTCATGGCTATTTGTAGCGGGCGGAATTATTTTTGTTTTCAATGGATTTAAATTACCTGCTCTGAGCTATTCATATTTGTTTCTACTGATTCCGTATTTGGCGGCCATGTATCTCTATGCAGGTCTTTTCAACAACGATATTATTGTACATCAAACCAGCCTCGAGATTGTGAATCGGGTGCCGCCATTTAAGAAAACTGCAAAATTTGAATTTGCATCCATTCAGTCCATCACCTTACGGTATGACTGGACAGAAACATGTGGAACAACTATACGAACTCGGTGGATCAAGTTGATTGTAAAGGAATTGGCTCTTCTTTTTTTTCCTTGGGATTATAAGTGGATCAAAATAGTGGCGGATAAAGAATATACATTTTATTGTTTCGGTATTGAGTATGATTACTTCGACAACAAATGCCCTCTTTTTGAAGATTTGTTCAGCCATTTAAAAAAATACCATTCACAAGTTCAATGGGCCGGAATTCAGAAAACGTGAATTCAAAATGGAAACGGCAGCTTCCAATTCCAAATCTTTATTTAGTTTTAGAAAAAATACTTTTTCCCGAGTTAAAGCCCCCCTATGAAAAGAATAACGTCCATTGATGCAGTTCGTGGTTTGGTGATGGTCGTGATGGCCTTAGATCATGTGCGCGACCTCATCCATGTCAATGCATTGGAGTTCGATCCAACCAATTTAACGACCACTACACCGTCTCTCTTTTTCACCAGGTGGATCACTCACTTGTGTGCGCCTACGTTTGTTTTCCTTTCTGGTGTGTCGGCTTATCTCGCATATACAAACTCTTCCGATCCCGCCAGCAGTAAAAAGTTTTTACTCAAGCGCGGACTGTGGTTGGTGTTGCTCGAAATAACCATTATCAATTTTGGGATCTGGTTCAATATTCATTTTAGTATCATTATGCTGCAAGTGATTGCCGCCATTGGTGTTGGTTTTATTTTATTGAGTTTCTTCCTTCGCCTCAAGCCATTGCATAATTTCATCATTGCTGTTGTCATCACTTTACTCTGCAATTTGGTAGTGGGTCTCAACCTTTCGCAGTTGCCGATACTCGGTTTCTTTTACAACTGGCTCTTCAGCCCGAATCTACTTCAGATCACACCCAACTTCATGCTGCTGATTAATTATCCTGTACTTCCCTGGTTTGGTATTATGCTGGCAGGCTTTGCCTGTGGTGTGTTGTTCACGCAGTCTACAGAAATCCGCGCCAAGCGTTTTATTTCTATTAGTGCTCTGCTCTTACTCGCTTTTGTACTCCTTCGTTTTGTAAATGTGTGGGGCGACACCGCTCCCTGGAGTGTGCAGAAAGATACGCTCTTCACATTTATGTCATTCATCAACGTTTCCAAATATCCGCCTTCGTTGTTTTATATTTTGATCACATTGAGTGTTTCATTTTTCATGTTGTACCTAACAGAAAAGCTCGAAGGCAAGTGGAAAGAAGTGATGATGGTGTACGGCAGTGTGCCCATGTTTTATTACATCATTCATTTTTACCTCATTCACAGTATCTCTCTGCTTATTTTGTTGGCTCAGGGTTTTGTATGGAGTGATTTTCGGTTTGGCCCCTTTCAGTTTGGGCGACCCGAAGCGCCATCCGGATTAGGCCTTGGAGGGGTTTATGTTTTCTGGATAGGAGTTGTGATATTCCTGTATCCGCTTTGTAAAAAATACAGCGCATATAAAAAAGCCCATCCTGAGAAAGAATGGTTAAGGTATCTATAGACTGTTCCAATTTCCACATTTTGGCAACGCACATCACGGGGCATTCGAAGTGATTTTTTTACCGTTGATACAACTTTCAAGTGCGATATGCCCTTTTCAATTACTTTTGACCCTTCAATTGTTAAATGTTGATTCAAAAGTGTATGAAAATGAAAGTGAAGTTTTCCAGCCTTCCATGGATGGTGGTGTTGGTCAGTAGTGTGTTTACATCTGTGGCGCAACAAGAGCCATCGAAAGCAAAATTTATCGATCCGGCTAACATGGACATCACGGTAAAACCGGGCGATGACTTTGAAAAATATGCAGGAGGCAATTGGTTGCGTAGCAATCCCGTTCCCGCCAAAGAAACGCGGTGGGGAAGCTTTACTATCCTCCGCGATTTTAATGTGAAAGCAGTGCGTGAAATTCTTTCCGAAGCGGCCGCAGATAAAAATGCGGCACCCGGCTCCGTGAAAAGAAGAGTGGGTGATTTTTATACAGCGGCTATGGATAGCTTGGCTATCGAAAAATTAGGATTCACTCCCGCGCTGCCCGACTATCAGCGTGCCGGTGCTGTAAAGACATCAGACGAAGTCATCAATGAGATTATTTACCAGCGCTCGAATGGTGTGGGCGGTCCGTTGTTTGGTTTTTTTGTCGGACAAGATCGCAAGCATCCACAAACCATGGTGGTGAAACTTACACAAGGCGGCACGTCTATGCCCGACCGCGATTATTACCTGAAGGCAGATGCACGCTCGAAAAAAATTCAGGCAGCACATGCCAACTACATCACCACGCTTTTTACATTAGCCGGTGAATCAACAGAGACTGCGCAGAAAAGAGCTGAAATTATTTTCGCACTCGAAAAGAAATTGGCAGCGGCTCAGATGAGTCGCGTAGAAATGCGCGACCCCTATAAAACGTACAACAAATTTTCAATCAAGGACTTTTCAAAGCGCACTCCCGGTTTTGATTGGCCGGCTATTTTAGTCAAACTTCAGACCAACGGGCAAGACAGTATTTTGGTAAACTCGCCACGCTTTTTTACTGTGGCGGATAGTTTATTGCGCGCAGTGCCCATGGCCGACTGGCAAGCGTATTTGCAATGGAATGTGTTACGCTCAGCCGCGCCCTATCTCAGCAAACCATTTGTAGATGCGAACTTTGCTTACAACCAAACCATGAGCGGACAGAAAGTGCAAACGCCCCGCTGGCAGCGCATGTCTTCTTTAACAGACAACACGATTGGTGAATTGTTAGGACAATTGTATGTAGCGAAACATTTCAAGCCCGAAGCGAAAGAGCGAATGGATGAAATGATAAAAAATCTGGTGAAGGCGTATGAAATCCGAATCAAGAAGTTGGACTGGATGAGTGATGTGACCAAACAAAAAGCATTGGATAAACTAAAAGCTTTCACTCCTAAAATTGGTTATCCGGAAAAGTGGAGAAATTATGATGGTTTGGAAATAACCGCGCAGACATTTTATCTGAATCTGCGAAGTGCAGGCAAGTGGGCGTATCAGGATATGGTGAGTCAATTGGGTAAACCAGTCGATAAAAAACGATTCGGCATGACACCACCTACCGTGAATGCATATTACAATCCAGTGAACAATGAGATTGTTTTCCCTGCCGGAATTTTGCAGTATCCTTTTTTCCATCCCGATGCAGACGATGCATTTAACTATGGAGGAATTGGTGCGGTGATTGGCCATGAAATTTCCCATGGCTTTGACGATTCAGGTAGTCAGTACGATAAAGATGGAACCTTGCGCAACTGGTGGACACCTGAAGACCTCGCGAAGTTTAAAGAACGGGCGAAGAAGTTACAAGAGCAATTTGACAGCTACACGGTGCTGGACTCACTGCATGTAAATGGCAAACTTACCTTAGGAGAAAACATTGGCGATCTTGGCGGATTGAATGCAGCCTATGAAGCATTTAAAATGACACCGCAAGGAAAGACCAACAAAAAGATCGATGGCTTTACACCCGATCAACGCTTCTTTTTAGCGTGGGCACAGGTGTGGCGAGCCAACACATTACCCGATACCCAGGCGCAATTGATTGTGACTGACACCCACTCACCGGGTGAATACCGAACAGTTGGTGCACCGGTGAACATGGATGCGTGGTACGAGGCATTTAACGTGAAGCCCGGCCACAAGCTATATAAGAAGCCGGAAGAACGGATTAAGATTTGGTAATCATTTTGTCATGCCGAGGAACGAGGCATCTTCTTTTGCTTACAATCAATCTAGGATGAGTGAATTTATACGCAAAGACTCCTCGTGCCTCGGAGTGACAATTGAAAATAAAGTGTGTCATTAAGAAAAAGCATAGAGCGTCTTCTGCTTCGGTCTTGTCATTCAGAGGTACGAGGCATCTTATGTAAATTTTTCAGACTATTCAGGTTAGAGAATTAGTCGGTAACTTTCAGAATCGATTAAGGATGAACTCACGATTTTGTTTCTTTATTGTCGTAGGAATGATCAGTTGCCGAGAAGCAACACGTCCATCTGATTCGAGCAGCAATCACGTTGTTGCCAAACAGTTTGTAGATGCCTTTTATTCGTTTGACCACGACTCGTTGGAGACAATCTTGTCGGAAGCCAAGACTTCACAGCCGAATATCTTATATTATCAGAAGTGGGCGGAGTGTGGCCATTATCGGATCGTACAACGAAATCCCCCTGTTCAGAAAAATGATTCGGTCGTGTTGGTTCCGGTAACGGTGAAAGATGATCTGATGGCCGCGCTTGAAATTAATTTTAACGTGACCGATACATTTCACATCGTGGTGCGCGAGGGAACGATTCGCAGTGTTGAAACTTCTTCCAACGATCCGGAGCTATATCATCAAGCGAAAGCGTGGGTCCAACAAAACCATCCGGAGTTAGTAGAAAAACCGTGCGAAGGCATTTGGAACGGTGGTCCCACTCCGTGCGAGTGCATTCAGGGTTATATCAAAGGGTTTGGAGATTTTGTGAAAGCGAAAAAAGTATCTTCTAAATAAATCACCATGGAGAAACATTACAAGTTAAATGATACGGACTTCGAAAGCAGTTTTAAAAATTGTGAACTCGATCCGATTCTGTTTACCCATGAAGCTCATTTAAGGTTAGCGTGGATCCATGTAACAAAATATGGCGAGGAAAAAGCCATTCAAAACATTTCCGAACAACTGAGAAGATTTGTGGTGTTTGCCGGGGCCAAAGACAAGTACAATCAAACATTGACAGTGGCGGCAATCAAATCAGTGAGTCATTTTGTAAGGAGTTCAAGCACACACACTTTTCAGGAGTTTATCACCGAATTTCCCCGGCTGAAATACAACTTCAAAGAATTGATGGCGGTACATTATGGTGTGGATATTTACCATTCACCGCAAGCAAAAGCTGTGTTTCTTGAGCCGGATTTGGTTCCCTTTGATTAGGTTCATTTTCAATTAAGCTTTTTCTTTGTGGAAATAAGTGATTCCTTGAAACGACAAAAACTCTCTATCCAGCTTTTTGGCAGATTTAATTTCTGGACAGGGCTTTTGATAGGCTGTACTTTCGCAGTGCTGTTGTTTCTGTTTTTGCTGTATAGCCACGAGATCGCTCAAAATGCGATTTCCTTATCCAGCGAAATCATTGTCCTTACTCCGAATGAGCAATTTGCACTTCGGTGGTTCTTGGCTGCCATAAGCATCACGGCAGGTTTTGGTATTGCTGCGTGGTGTTGGTTTCATAACCCGTTTCGGTTTAACCATCGATACAGTTTCAATCAATTTGTGCGTACACACCTTTTTATAGGCACATTGATACTATTAATTAGTGTGCTGCGCAGTGGTGATATTTTGGTTTATTTATTCTATGGACTGGAAGGCTACGACAATCATTTTAATTTTTATGAACAGGTGCCTGAATTGCTCGTGTTGCTGCCTACGTTTTTCTTTTTAAATGTTTGGACACCGATTCGCATCAAATACCGCGCAGGCAATTGGTTTTGGTATTCCATCCTCATCTATGTCGTAGGCTCGTTGCTTCTCTCCATGAGCTGTGATGTCGATCAAAGCAATCGAATCGCTAAGTGGAAACGCGCCAATGCGCCTTATCAGCAAATCGTTGATACCGAATTATCCAAAGCCCGTGCGCAAGGGATTGAACTCGATAGCAGTCTGATTGAAATATTGAACTTTAATACAAAAGAAAGAGTAGTAAGTATGGCAAAACAATTGAAAAAGGACTTTCAGAGTCCAAACTCCATACCACCCGATAAGCTAGTAGCAGAACTTATTCTTATCAAGAAATCGTTTGTGCGTGTACTTCCATCAACGGATAGGGAAAATGAACGAGCGTGCTGGCCATTTGCGTTGCCCAGCGATGTGTATCACCAACTCACGCTGACAAATGATCCACTGAAAAAACAATATCTCCACCAGATTTTGGCTGAGCAGTGCTCTATATTTATGGAGTATATTGACCCACCCTGGATAGATAGTCAGTTCAGCGGACTAGAAATGAAATACAGAAATCGCGAGGCGATGAATTGGCGGTATCGCAAAATAGAATCGGAAATTGACAGTATATATAGGGTGGTGAATAAAAAGTAAAATTAAAACTAAGATTGATAGCTATTGAACCCTTGCATCACAATACATTCTGTACTCTTGGCCATGTTTCGCAATTACACTCTTCACTTTTTATGTCGAAAAACCGATATTTAAACTTTCATAATAGTATACAAGATTCTATGAACGCTCCGTCAATCGAATTCGGTCATTCGCAGCAAACCAAACGAGTATGGCTCACGGCTGTTATTCTGGCAGTATTTGTAGTAGGAACCATTTTTCTGGATTTGATCGAAGCCAACTTTCATGATACCTCTTTTTACTTATCAGAATCTTTTTTATTCAGTTCATTTTGGTTGATCTTCCTTCCACTGCTCGCAGCACAGTTTACCTTCTTCAGCAAACTGCGTCCGGCAAGCATGCGGATCATGGGCTTGTTGCTTCCACCCGTCATTCACTTGGTCACGTATCCGGCCTTGGTGTGGATCATTTCGAATTTGTTTTTTGAACACACGTTTGCATACTGGCAGACCTTACAATATGAAGTCACTACGTATAGTTTTGTCGTACTCGTGATTTATGCGATTCCCTTTCTTCTCTACCCATACATTCAGAAAAAACAAGAAGATAAATCGAATAAAGACGAAGTAGCTCTACCCACCACCTCGGTTGAATTCGTCACTTCTTTTTTAGTAACCGAAGGAACCAAACGAAAGGTAATCCCCGTCAATGAGATCTGGTATTTCTCTGCCGATTCACCCTACATTACCATTCACCAGCAAGAGAAAAATTATTTGTTCAATGAAACCCTCCGGTCGGTTTCCACAAAATTGAATCCCGATCAATTTGTACGAATCCATAAATCCACAATTGTTAATCTCACGAAAGTGAACTTTTACCAATCGCGACTCAATGGCGACTACGACATAACCTTAATGGACAAAACCGTACTGCGACTCAGCCGGAATTATGCGGCTAACTTCAAAGAAAAGTTTAGAAACACTCATCCGGATACCGCAGAATAACATCGTCTTACCTTATTTTTTTGTTTGAAGGTAATTCTTGTATTCATCTTTGTCCGAAAAGATGAAATCTGTACACCTTTTGCAACTTGGCCTGGCGGTTCTATTTTGTTTCAATGGCTGTCGCGGACAAGCCGTTCAGGATACTCCGGATTCCTCATCACATGTCTCTAAGGAAATAGGCGGTGGCTGTGAGGGCTGTGAGTTAATGTATGTGGGCCTACCTGCCGAACTAACCGCTACGCATACCAGCATGGGTTGGGGACAAGGCAAACATAAGTTGATCGTGACCGGACGCGTGTTTCAGTTGGATGGCAAGACGCCTGCCCCCAACACCATTATATATTATTGGCATACGGACGAACAAGGATTGTATTCTTCGGATCAACACGTTCCCCAAGAAGCACAGCGTCATGGCAAGCTTCGCGGTTGGGTGAAGTCCGATTCAAATGGAAACTACACTATTCAAACATCACGACCGGCTCCCTATCCGAATGAAAACATTCCACAACATATCCACCTTTCCATTAAAGAGAAGAATCGGAAGGAATATTATGCCGATCTTTATTTTGATGACGACCCTTTGTACATCGCTCACCGGAAAAAGTATGGCAGATACGATCGGGCAGGCACGGAGTTGCTGCGTGTATTAAAGAATGGCACCTACGAAGTAGCTGAACACAACATCATCCTTGGATTGAATATTCCGAATTACTCGATCACGCCACTTACAGACATAACTTCCGGATTAAACATAGGAGAAGATCAACCCTCGTTTACTCCGTTTCATGCGTTTGGCCCCGACAAAGGAACCACTACTTGCCCGGTGTGTAAATACGGTCGCTATCACGGTATACTCTATTTTGTAGGCGATCGTCCGCAATGGGATGAAATCAAACAATGGCTCCTTTTCTTAGAAACGGAAAGCATCAAACGCGAGAAGTATTTGAAAGCCTATTTTGTCTATGGAAATGCAAACCACGAAAGTCATCAGGAGCTTCGGATGCAATTGGAAAAACTAGGAACTGAACTGAAGCTTCAAAAAGTTGCCCTCACGTTTGTGCCCGATTTCAGCGATGCAAAAAGCGAAGTGAATCTCAATAAAATAAACCCTGACGCATCAAATACATTTATCATTTATCGGTATCGCACCATCATAGATAAGTTTGTGAACCTGCATCCTACTGAAGAAAACTTTCAGTTAATTTCTGAAGTTTTGAATTCGACCCAAAGTGAATCTTTTGAGTGGCAAGAACCTGCCCATCATTGATTATTCAATATACGTTTTCGTATTTAACCTTCCATTGTCGCGACAATACTTGTCCCCATAACTGTGAATGATGTAACTCTTCTGGTTAATTGTGTAGGTCTTATCGATGGTCAAATTTCACCTTTGTGATCATGGTGCAGGCATCACCAAAATCGGAAATGCCATGTCAATAAATTAAGTCACTAACTAAATATAGATTATGGCAATCCAAACAATTAACCCGGCAACGAATCAACTCGTCAAATCTTTTGATGAAATGACCGAAGCGGCTGTCGAGAAATCAGTGGCTACTGCAGTGAGTACTTTTGAACAATGGAAGAAGACCGACTATCAGACGCGCGCACAACTCTTGTATGCGGTAGCCGGTTTACTGCGGGCAAAAAAGAAAGACCTCGCCAACATTATTACCATGGAAATGGGCAAACTCATTGCCCATGCCGAAGGCGAGATAAAATTGAGTGCCGAGATTTTTGACTACTACGCCAAGAATGCAGAATCATTTTTAGCCGATAAGGTGTTGAACCCAGTGCATGGAAAAGCATTCATCCGAAGCAGCCCGGTAGGCGTATTACTAGGCGTGCAACCGTGGAACTTTCCCTTTTATCAAGTGGCTCGGTTTGCCGCACCCAACATCATGATTGGAAATGTGGTGATGATTAAACATGCATCCAATGTTCCGCAATGTGCTATTGCTATTGAAGAACTATTTGCCGAAGCAGGAGCACCGCTCGGACTGTACACCAATTTGCAACTATCCGGTAAGCGTGCTACCAACTTGATCGCAGACAAAAGGATTAGGGGTGTATCACTCACAGGAAGTGATGTAGCCGGAGCCAGTGTGGCAGCCGAAGCAGGCAAGCATATAAAGAAATCGGTTTTAGAATTAGGTGGCAGCGATGCATTTATCATTTTGGAAGATGCCGATATTGATCAAGCTGTAGAGTGGGCAGTAGTCGGAAGGATGAACAACAATGGTCAATGTTGTGTAGCCTCCAAGCGATTTATAGCAGTGGAAAGTATTGCCGATACATTTCTGACAAAATTCAAAACGAAATTAGAGGAGATGGTGGTGGGCGACCCGATGGAAGCGACTACTCACCTCGGTCCACTGAGCACAGAAGAAGCGGCCAAAAATATTATCGATCAAATTCAACGTGCCGTAGCGGGTGGAGCAAAAATTTTAGTGGGAGGCAAGCGCGTAGATCGTGCAGGAGCTTACGTGGAGGCAACCATTCTTACCGATGTGCTTCCGACAAACCCACTCTTCTACGAAGAGTTTTTTGGTCCGGTAGCACTTTTCTTCAAAGTGAAGAATGAAGAAGAAGCCATCGCGTTAACAAACGACTCTCCATTCGGTTTAGGTGGCTCGGTATTTACGCAAGACATCGAGCGGGGAAAACGAGTAGCCAACTTAATTGATACAGGCATGGTTTTTATTAATCATCCTACCTGGACACAAGCGGACTTACCATTCGGTGGAACCAAAAACTCCGGCTAC
>JAJTHV010000395.1 GCA_021300095.1 Flammeovirgaceae bacterium
AGAAGGTGTTTATCTTTTTAGCCCGGAAGGAAAGAAATACTTAGACATGATTTCCGGGATTGGGGTAAGTAGTATTGGCCACCGCCATCCCCGGGTGGTGAAAGCAATCAAAGACCAGGTTGATAAACATTTGCATGTGATGGTTTATGGCGAATACATCCAGTCGCCATCGAACCTACTAGCCGCTAAGCTTACTAGTTTGCTACCGCCAACATTGAACTGTTGCTACTTCGTCAACTCCGGTACGGAAGCGAATGAGGCTGCCTTAAAATTGGCGAAACGTGTAACCGGGCGAACAGAGATTATTTCTTGCAGAAAGTCCTATCATGGAAGTACTCATGGCTCATTGAGCGTTTCGGGCAATGAAGTTAAAAAACGTGCCTTTCGGCCTTTGTTACCTGATGTAAGATTCATTGACTTTAATAAATCTTCTGATCTTGATTTGATTACGCAGCGCACTGCTTGTGTGATTATGGAGACCATTCAGGGAGATGCAGGAGTGCGCGTGCCCGATGTTGCGTATTTAAAAGCTGTGCGAGCGCGATGCACCGAAGTAGGCGCCTTATTAATTTTAGACGAGATACAGTGTGGCATGGGCCGCACCGGAAAACTTTTTGCGTTTGAGCATTTTGGAATCGTGCCGGATGTGCTCACGATAGCGAAGGCTTTTGGCGGAGGTTTGCCGATTGGTGCTTTTGTTTCGTCTTATGAAAACTTGCAATTGTTTACACACAATCCAATGTTAGGTCACATCACCACATTTGGCGGTAATCCAGTTTGTTGCGCATCGGCATTGGCAACACTTCAGGTAATGGAGGATGAAAAATTATTAAGTGCAGTGGAGGCAAAGGGTAAACTGATTGAGCATTTGCTTCGGCATCCAAAAATAAAAGAGGTGCGCAGATTTGGGTTGATGTTCGCTTTTGATTTTGATTCTGAAGAGCGTGTAAATCGGATTGTGCAGTACGCGAAGGAGCATGGTGTCATTTGCTATTGGTTTTTGTCGCATCCTTATAGTTTTCGAATTGCTCCGCCACTTACCATCACCGAGGCTGAGATTCGTGAGGCCTGCGGGGTTATTCTTGCAGCCATTGAAAATGCTTAAGTACGCTGACGGTATAGGATATCACAAAATTTGTATCTTGTTCTACAAAAAGCCAGCCAAATGAGTTTAGATAGCATTTACAAATCAATGGTAGTTACAGCCTTGGTTATCACCGCGTTGATCTTGATGAAAGATATTGTAATGCCGATTGCTTTTGCTGCATTGTTTTCGGTGGTGCTGCTTCCGTTGGCCAAACGCTTTGAAAAGCGTACGGGGCGTATTTTTTCTATTACACTTGTTTTGCTGGTTGCTTTTTTGGCGATGGGACTCTTGTTTTGGTTTGTGGTGGCTCAGTTGGCCAGCTTAGCTGAAAGTCTACCTGACCTGGAAGGAAAATTTTTGACACTGATCAATTCATTCAGCTATCAAATCAACAGCTGGTTTAATATCGATACGCATGAGCAGATGCAAATGATGAAGGATGCCCTCAAGAATTTTTCATCCTACTTTGGAAGTGTGTTGGTGTCTACTTCTTATTTCGCATACTTCTTCATTCAAGTTCCGATTTACATTTTTTTGTTTTTGCTGTATCGCGAGCGGTTCAAGGATTTTTTGTTGGCAGTGTGGCCCGATTCAAATTTGAAATGGAAGGATGAAATTCAAGGAGTAGTACGTGGTTATATCTCAGGATTAACCATTGTTACCATTATTGCTGCTGTATTGAATAGTATTGGGTTGCTTTTACTTGGAATTGAGCATGCAATCTTTTTTGGTTTTTTGTCGGGGTTGCTGACGATGATACCGTATGTGGGTATAACCATTGGAGCGGCACTGCCCACTTTATTGGCGCTGGTTACGAAGGATAGTATCTGGTATGCCGTTGGAGTTGTGGCTGTTCATGGATTTGTACAATTTTTAGAGGGAAACTTTATCACACCTAAAGTCACAGGATCAAAGATTAGTGTGAATGCGCTCGCAGCAATTCTGGCGTTGCTGGTAGGAGGGAAGATATGGGGAATTACCGGAATGATATTAGCTGTCCCCGCGGTTGGCATTTTGAAAATCTTGCTGAGCTACTCGCCAACCTTAAAACCAATTGTCATTTTGCTGGAGGACAAGCATAATGAGCTGACAGAAGAGGAGATTGAGAAAATGGACGAGCAACAGAAATAGGTTTACTTGCGGTTTACCAATTGGAATTTTTCCGATTAAATTCGATCAGATATTTCATTAAAGTATCAAAATCATTTTGGTCTTTCTCGCGATTAAATTCTGCTAGTAAATTAATATCGTATTGTTTCAAGATGGATGTAAGCGTTTTTTTCGATAGCGCATATGCATAGCCATCATCATCAGGCATGTAAATAATCCAGCCCGGATTTCGATGAGCCACATCCACACCATGCTGGTAGGCTATGACACCACCCACCGTTCCGCCAATAATACCACCAGCGAACGCGCCTGCTGTTCCTATGCCTGAATGATTGGCAACCGAATTTGCTTTCCCGTGAAAGTCTTCGAAATAAGTAATCTTGCCAAGAGCCAGAATTGGAACAAAATAGTTGGTTTGGTCATACACCTTGGCGTTCAGAAAAATATTGAGCCCATCGCTAAAGCCATAGACCCTTCTGATGATTTTCTCTTTCTCATCCTTTAATCTCCTGCGTATAAACTCACCGGAGTCAATTGAAATGGTGAACCCTGAAGTAATACCGGGAGAGTTGGATTTAAATTCGTTGAAGGTTCTATAGATGCCGTACCGCAATTTTTTGGTAGTCAAGACATTGTCTGTAAGGCTGTCGCTTTGCGCGATACTTTGAAGGGCAAGTAGAAGGAAGATACTGGCTATCAGGCCAAGTCTTGCTTTCATATTTTCTCTATTACCAAATTATGATTGGTGTAGATGCAGATATCCGCGGCAATGTTAAGGCTTTCGCGTACCATTTCTTCTGCTGTTAAATGAGGCGCATGTTTTTTTAATGCCAGTGCAGCGGATTGTGCATACATACTTCCTGAGCCAATGGCGGCCACTTGATGATCCGGCTCCAGTACATCGCCCGTGCCGGACAAAACCAGAATTTCATCTTTGTTAACGGCTATAAGCATCGCTTCCAGCCTGCGAAGAAATCGATCGGTGCGCCAATCTTTAGCGAGTTCGATAGCAGCACGTTTCATGTTGCCTCCGTAAGCGTTTAGTTTTTCGTCAAACCGATCGAGCAGGGTAAAAGCATCGGCTGTGGAGCCGGCAAATCCGGTTAATACTTTGCCATCTTGCAGCTTACGGATTTTTTTTACGTTGCTTTTCGCAATGGTGTTGCCCATCGTAGCTTGTCCGTCTCCACCAATGGCTACCTGACCGTTGTGTTGAACTGCTAGAATGGTGGTGGCGTGGATAGGTGTCATTTAACTAAAGAAGTAAATTGGTATACATCACGTAAATGAATACGGACATTCAAAGTTGCTATATAAAGATTTTCATCCAGGGTTTTATATTCTTCCAATTCCCAATGTTTTGATTCATTCAGCCTGAAAATCTCAACTCGAATGGATTGAGAGTCAACCAGAATATATTCTTGTAATGAGGGAATGTCTCGATACAAACTAAACTTTACTCCTCTGTCGTAATTTTTCGTGCTTTCGGATAAAATCTCAATCAGCACGGTGGGATCAACAAAAGTCATTTCGCCCTTGCCGAACGGTGTGCTTTTATTACAATAAACCGATATGTCGGGATAAGTGAGTAAAGTATTTTCGCGAATATACAATCGTTTATCGCTACCATATGGCCTGCAAGTTTTACCTTTTAGTTGCGCACTCAATTCGCTGAACAAACTCGAAAATATCTCGTTATGATTATCACTAGCTCCAGCCATCGCGAATACCTCCCCCTGAAAATATTCATGTTTTTCAGTAGCCTCGTTCTCCATTTCAATAAATTCTTCAATTGAAATGAATTTCTTTTGATAAGATACAACCGGCTCTTCGGTATTCATTTATCGCAAAGCTAAAACTAATCTTAGATCAAAATCCTTACTGGATCTTCCAACAAGCCTTTAAGGGTTTTGAGGAACGCAGCGCCCACGGCACCATCTACCGCGCGATGATCGCACGATAAAGTTACTTTCATGACATTGCCTGGAACGAGCTGTCCATTTTTAACAATGGCTGTTTCTTTGATTCCGCCTACGGCCAAAATGCAGGCATCTGGAGGGTTGATGATCGCAGTGAAATCTTCAATGCCAAACATGCCCAAGTTCGAAATGGTGAAGGTGCTTCCTTCCCAATCGCTAGGCTGTAATTTTTTATCGTGTGCTTTTTGAGCCAGGTCTTTTACTTCTACTGCGATGTGTGAAAGCGATTTGTTGTCGGCAAAACGGATTACAGGAACTAACAATCCGTCTTTTACGGCTACAGCCACTCCAATGTGGATGTGGTGATTCTTGCGCATTTTGTCTCCTAACCAACTTACATTGACATCCGGATTTTGGCGAAGGGCTGCGGCTACGGCTTTGATCACCATGTCGTTGAACGAGATTTTTACCGGAGCAATTTCATTCATGCTCTTGCGTGCTTCAATGGCCTTATCCATGTTGATTTCCATGGTGAGGTAGAAGTGCGGAGCGGTGAATTTGCTTTCGGACAAACGCTTGGCGATGGTTTTGCGCATTTGTGAAACAGCAACTTCTTCGAAGCTTTCTTGGCCTACGACAGATGGAAGTACTACTGGTGCGCTGCTTGATTTAGCAGATGCTGCAGGGGCACTGGCGGCAGTAGGTTTGTAATTTTCCACGTCTTGTTTAGTTACGCGGCCATGATCGCCAGAACCGGCAATTTTTGAAATATCGTAGCCTAAGTCTTTAGCGATTTTTTTAGCCAGAGGCGATGCCTTTACGCGACCATTTGCAGATGATTCGGTAGATCCATTGCTGGCAGTGGCTGCCGGTGCGGCTGCTACTTTGGGAGCGGCAGCGGCTACAGAAGTTGCTCCAGACGATTTTTGTTCGTGTGCCTTTAAAAGCGTTTGCCAATCGGCACCTTTCTCGCCAATAATGGCTAGCACTCCGTTTATTTTTACGGCTTCTTTTGCGTTGGCGCCAATGTATAAAAGAGTGCCTGTGTTGTACGATTCATAATCCATCGTAGCCTTATCGGTTTCGATTTCTGCGAGTAGTTCGCCCGACTTCACCTGATCACCCACTTTTTTGTGCCATGCTGCGATTACGCCTTCGGTCATGGTATCACTCATTTTAGGCATAAGTGCGATTTCGGCTTTGATGCCGGTGGTATCGATGGCTGCTGCCGGAGCGACTACTGTTTTTGATTCTTGTTTGGGTTGCTCGGCTTTTGCACCACCTGAAGTAGCGGCAGACTGAGCGCCAGCGAGTAATGCAGAGTAGTCTTCGCCTTTGTTGCCTACAATGGCGAGTACGCCATTGATTTGCACGGGTTCGCCTTCTTTGGCTCCCAGATAAAGTACGGTGCCGGTGTTAAATGATTCATAGTCCATGGTAGCCTTATCGGTTTCGATTTCGGCCATTAGTTCGCCCGACTTTACGGTGTCTCCCACTTTCTTGTGCCATTTGGCAATCACCCCTTCGGTCATGGTGTCGCTCATTTTGGGCATGCGTACGATTTCTGCCATATCTTTTGTGTAGTTAAATCTCGTTGCTGTTAATCTGATTCGAACATCAAAAATAGGCGTATTTATGCGATTTTCAAGTCTGAATTTTGGGTAAAAGGAAAGAGTGGGTGCAACGGTTTGAACGTGGTGCTGGCGTGGGCGAGGGATGGAGGCATTGTTGGAGCCCAGCCTTTGCTATTCGTGAGCAAGCTGGACAAAGGCTGGCGACTGCCGACAGCCCGGTGGCTTGCCACGCCCCAAAATTGTTTGAAGGGTTTTTTGATTTGTGGATTAGAAGTTCAACGTTCCGATGAG
>JAJTHV010000110.1 GCA_021300095.1 Flammeovirgaceae bacterium
ATAACAATAAAAAACAGATGCTTAAACCACTTTAATCGCAGCAAATGCAAAATGTAACCCAAATGCGATAAGTATAATATCGAATTCGCAACGGTCAATGTCAAGATACATTCTTCCAATGGTAGAGAAAGCTGAACGCTGGCAACCATAACACCAAGCCGAAGCGCAAAGGTAGCCACCTGAAAGGCAAAAAGTTTTCTTTCTTTGCGAAGCACATAGTAGACGGAGTCCAATGAAATATAGAGTAACTCAAATACGCAATAAATGGCAATGTACTGTGCCAATTTTCCACTAAGTAGCCAATCTTGACCAAATACAAAAGTAAATAGTTCTTCTCCGAAAGCGGTCACCAATCCATACGGCAAAACACAAGCTGCCAACAGCCCATACATCACGCGGAGCACGAGTGTCTGCAGCTCTTCCAGCGATGACTTATAAACCTCCACTGCTTTTTTAAAAAAGACAGATGTCACGGTATAAGCAAACAATCGCTTGGGCAGATCGAGCATACTGACAGCGAGCGATAATACACCTAACGTGGAAACTCCGTAATGAGAGGATACAAAGAATACAACCAATTGTTCGGAGAACAGTGTAGCCCAAACACCCGGTAAATTAAAAATAGGATAGTGTTTGTATTCCTTTACCAGCCTCCAAAAATCCTCAAAAGAAACAGCAGTAAAAAGAAAGCGAATCTGTTCTTTAATGATTAGCCTCCAACTAAAAAAAAGTCCGACAGTTTTTCCCAGCATATCGCCCAGCAATAGTCCAATGGTGTTCCGTACCGCTAACATGCCATAGCTCAGATTAAATACTCGGACGCCAATTAAAATACCTGTATCGATCGCTTCTGATTTTTTAAACTTATCCAACCGGTATTGCCACTGCCCGAAAATCTGATTGAGTGAAATTAATAATACCATCAACGGAATTAAAAAATAGTAATCAATGAGTTTTTCGGCTCCCAACCATTTCAATAAAGGAGTAGCTGCAAAATAAAAAGCCATAAATGTAATGGCCGTAGTCGCCAGGGCACTCACCACAGTCACACGCATGAGAATATGAAAGTCGCGTTCTCGCGGTGGTAGAAGGAGCGCTTGCGGGAAACGTAACGTTGCCACCATGGCAATGTTGGTAGCAATGGCATTGAATATCGAATACGTGCCGTACGCTTCCGGGCCGTAGATGCGTGTGATGATAGGGGTAATCAGAATTTGCACCAAAATATTTACACCAGTGCCCGACAACACAATTGCATAGCTCTGCGCAAATGATCCATCCTTTCGGAGCGCTGCTACAACCTGATTAAAAATTTGATTCGCCTTATTCAAGGTGTGTATAAAATTCGGAAAGCAATTTTTTCTGATCGGGGTAATTTACCAGCACACTATTAAAACCACCTTTAAAAAAGAACATGGCACCGGCTGCAACAGCAGACGCGCCTCCCTCCTTGACTGCTTTCAGAAAATCGGATGTTGTAGCAGCACCGCCACATGCAATTACCGGCACGTTGACGGCACTGGTAACTAGCTTAATTAATTTCTCATCATAACCAGCCATTGTACCATCGCGGTAGATCGCGTTTAGAAAAATTTCGCCCACGCCCAAGCTGATTACTTGCCGCAATATCTCCTCCATATTTGATCCCACCGTTTCGGCACCATTGCGTGTCTTCACCTGATACGCGCCTAGCCAACTTTTATTTACATCGATGGAAGCAACTATACTTTGTTTGCCCACCCGATAAGAAAGTTCTTTTACCATCTCAGGATGTGTAAACAGTGCACGGTTGAATGAAATTTTTTCAATGCCACACTTTAACAAAATCTCAGCGTCAGCTATTTCGGTCACATGCCCACCATAAGCCAATGGCATAAAGCTTTCTGATGCCATCTTTTCGATTAGATCAAAATCAGGCTTCTTCTGAATTTTTTTGTCGGTGATATCTAAAATCACCAATTCATCTACCTCTTTGTCATTGAGTATTTTGATGGAGTTGATGGGGTCTCCTACGTATATAGGCTTATTAAATTTTTGTGTAATCACGGCTCGTCCGCTGTTAATCATGATTACCGGTATGACCCTGACTCGTTTCATGGACCTTATGCTGGCTTACGCTTCTAAAAAATTTTCAAATAATTTCATCCCAAATCGATGACTCTTTTCCGGGTGAAATTGAGCCCCCATGATATTTTCCTTTTGAAATGCACAGGCGAACTCGTACCCATACTGAGCGGTAGCCAATACTTCTTCCGGTTTATCAAACACAAAGTGATACGAATGAACAAAATAAAAACGGGCTCCTTCTTCAAACCCTTTTCCCAAGGGCAACGACTTTTTAAAATGCACATCGCACCAACCCATGTGGGGCACGATGGGAACGATATCTGTGCTAAACTTCACTGTTTTAGCGCTCACCCAACCTAATCCTTTCTCAGGACTTTCTTCGCTGCCTGCGGTCATTAGTTGCGCACCCACACACAGGCCCAACACCAGCTTCTTCTTTTGCAAGACTTCTTGTTGCAAAACAGGAATGAGGTTACGGCTTTCCAGTTGCTGAGCACAATATCCAAAAGAGCCGACACCGGGTAAAATTAACTTGTTCGCTTGCTCAATCACGCTCGGTTCTGAAGACACCACCGAGTCCCCTCCCACTTTGCGGATGATGTTTTGGATGGCCATTAAATTGCCTACACCATAATCAACAATTACTACCATCGCGATCCGATTTGTTTGGTTCGAGAAAGAATTCCAACCCAGCGTAACAAACGAACAGGGATATACATAGCTGAACGAAATACAAAGTAAAAAGCACGCGTAGAAAAATCTCGTTCTGTTTTGAAAGATGCATGCTCTACTCGGGGCTTTTGCATGATTGCATTCCACTCTGCCTCGCTGAACCCCAGCTTTTTAATCACATAACGCAAATCCTCTTGTTGATCTTTTTCAGAATAGGTAGGAGTCTGTAAAATGGTGAGTGCCTCCTCGCGCGTCATCTGTCCGGATAAAATTAAATTGCTGAGGTGCGCCTTTCGCTTATCAACATTAAACTTAACAGGCAAATAGTATCCTTGATAAAATCGAGTGAAAACCGATTCATAGTGTTTACCTCCGTAATCGCGCCAATTCAATTCTTTCTCGATGAGTTTTTTAACGTTCGCTTTATTGTAGGCAATTAGATCAAGCAAGTTCACGGTTTGAATACCCGCCACTGCCTCGTAAAAATACCGTTGAATAATGCCCAGGCGCGGGAGCTTACGTAGTTTAAGCTTTCCATACGTGGCGTGAATATCGCGCAGGTTTACCAAGTCTAATTTGTCTTTGTAAACCCATCCGTCCGGGTTGATCGACTCACACACAACATTATTTCCTGCCAAAATATACTTGATATTGTTTTGATAGGCGATTCGGTTGAGCGCTGCAAAAATCAACTGGTCCGTTGGTACCTCCACATCCACTACCGAAGCCTGAAAATACGCACGCTGCAAATCACGAAACTCTTCCCAATCCATCACAAACGTGTGAAGGTCAAAGCCAAGGATATTGACGATGTTCTCGATATTCTTCACAGCCAATTCGGAATTCCAGCCATTGTCGAAGTGTACGAGCAGCGGTCTTAGCCCTTCTTTTTTGGCGAGCCATGCTAGGTAGGTGCTATCCATTCCTCCACTAATTCCCAGAATGCAATCGTATTTCTTCTTCCGGCCTTCTTGTTTGATGATTTCAATCGCAACATCGTATTCCGCTTTCAACACAGTGCTATCGCGCAATACGGTACGGGCAGCCAAGGCCTGATAGTAATCGCAAAAATTAGAAGCCCCTTGTTCATTAAATGAAATACCCGGAACGGTGGTATCCATGACAGTCACCGTACACATACGGTATCCATTCGATGTGGAAACTGATTTTCCCAGTTCAGTAGAAGGAGATGTACTCAAAGTCTGAAAAATTAGTAAAAAAGCAGACCGCAAATTTACTCAAAAAAATCAATCAGAGGTTGTCTTCCGAAACGATGGCAAAAAGCCAAATGCAAGGGCTATCAAAAGGTAATAGGCATTCATTCCCAAAGGAAGCCAGGATTGGTAGATGTAGGCGATTAGGATTGAAAAAGGCAGAATCAAAAGGTAGTAACCTTGGTAATAAGTGCTGGTTTTCCTTTCAAAATTCTTTAGCAAGTCTTTCGAATCGAGATAGGTAAAAAGACGAAATAAAACATAATTCAAAAAGACAGGCAATGCCAGTGACGCGGTTACATCCATCGGAAGAATTAAAACAACGGGCGACAGAAACCGGCTGAAAGCCAAAAACGAAAATGTAATGGACTTGAGCGACCGGAGGGTGAGCAGATTGTGCGCAGCAAACTGGATTGCCAATAAAAAATACCATCCCCACCAAAGAGGCGATTGTAAAAGGTTTTGTTGTTGGGTGATGGCTAAGAATACGAGGAGCCTAATGATGATAAACGCAGCAACTTTAGCAAAACTTAACCGGTCGGAGCGTTTGCGCCCCTCGCTCTCTTGATGTGCTTGTTGATCATTTACCAAATACCCAATCTCATAAATAGAAATGAAAGCCACGTAAAATAGCAGCACATCTACTAAAGTGCCAGCCACCGGAAAACAAAACAATGCAAGCCCAGCTGCAGGAATCCATTCATAGGCAGAGTGAAAAACAAAAGCCTTCCGATTGTGCAATCGGGTTTTTTGAAAATAAAAAAATGGAATGTAGGCGATGGGGCGCATTCTAGGATATTAAAATAAAATTAGGGTGGAGAGGCTTCCAAAAAAACTTTTGCTCCTCCGTTGAAATCACAATCCATCGGTCATAGGCGAGTTTCACTAATTCCCAATCCGAATGGTTGTCGGTAATCACACCAAAATTCGTTACGGCTTGTTCAGTGATCAGTCTTTTGGCAACCACGTGCTTCCGGCCTGTCATATCGGTCTGAAGATTTCCGGTAGCTATTCCATTTTTCATCTCCATCTCTGATGAGAAATAGGCAAAGTTATTTGCTTTGGCGATTGCCTGAATAACCGGGTTAATACTCGAGGACAACAAAATCGTGGTAACCCCTGGTTTTTTAATCTGCTGAAAAACTTGTGCGTTGGATCTTTCAATCAAAAAATCACTATAGAACGCTGTGGCTTTTTGATCCAACTCTTCTGCGGACATCCCTTTTAAAAAACGCAGCGCCATCCATCTTGGCCAATCTTTGCCGGTTGCCTTATTCCATAAAATGAGTGCATAGAATAATGGCGACCACTTACTGCTGATTGACCAAAACAAAAACCGGGTGAGAGAATTCTTACTCGCCACTACATATCGTACGAAATCGAAAGTAGTATTAGAGCGGTACAGCGTATCGCAGACATCGCAAAAGAAAAATGTAGACTGGCCGGAGTTCATGCGTCAATTCACTTGCAAAGGAACAAAGAATATACGGAATCAGTAATATCGAAGGCCGTATGTAATCGAGTCAAGTTTTGATGTTATGGGATTAAATCAATATTTTTCAGCCTTCTTAGGAATCAGATGCTGTTCAACTCCATTCAATTTGCACTCTTTTTTCTCGTAGTCACCATTGTTTTCTTTTTAATCCCGCATCGATTTCGATGGATTCACCTGCTGATTGCCAGTTGCGTATTTTATTGTGCCTTTGTACCGATTTACATTCTCATTCTTTTCTTTACAATCCTCATCGACTACATAGCGGGTATCTACATTGAAGATGCACATGGGGCGAAACGAAAACTATTCCTGACAATAAGTTTGATATCCAATTTAGGGGTATTGGCATTCTTTAAGTACTACAATTTTTTCATCGAAAATGTCAACGCATTAATCCAAACAATGGGTTTGCAAGTTCATGAAGTGCCCTATCTGAATATCCTATTACCCATCGGGCTTTCGTTTCATACATTTCAGGCAATGAGCTATGTAATTGAAGTGTATCGGGGCAATCAAAAAGCTGAACGTCACCTAGGGCTCTATAGTTTGTATGTATTGTTCTATCCTCAGTTGGTAGCCGGACCCATCGAGCGTCCGCAAAATGTCTTGCATCAGTTTAGGGAAGAGAAAAAATTTGATGCCACTGAGGCTGTATCCGGCTTACAACAGATGATCTGGGGATTGTTTAAAAAAGTAGTGGTTGCCGATCAGTTGGCTATTTATGTTAACTCGATCTATAATAATTGGGAAGTAAACAGCGGCTTCACCCTGTTGTTTGCAACCTATTGTTTTGCTTTTCAAATCTATTGTGATTTCTCAGGATACTCTGATATCGCCTTAGGCGCAGCACGTGTAATGGGCTACCGGCTGATGACCAATTTTAGTTTGCCCTATTTCTCGAAAAGTGTCACTGAGTTCTGGAGGCGATGGCACATATCTTTATCAAGTTGGTTGAAGGATTATCTCTACATCTCATTAGGCGGCAACCGTCTCGGCAAATGGAAAACGTACCGCAATTTGATATTGACCATGTTGCTGGGAGGGCTATGGCATGGAGCTTCCTGGAATTTTGTAATCTGGGGATTTCTCAATGGCATCTATCTGAGCGTAGAGAAATTAATAGGTTCTTTTAAGTTTCAAACGACTTCATTCGTACTAAAATGCGGGCAGGTGTTTATCACGTTTCATTTAATCTGCTTAACGTGGATTTTTTTTCGTGCAAATTCATTTAAGCAAGCCATCGGCATTCTCACCAATATGCTTCAACCGTTGCAGTTTTGGAATCTGCGGATTCAAGACACCGGAATTTTTGCAGGAATGACTTTCGCGTTTGTAATTTTAATGTGCGTTGAGTTTTTCCTTATTCGTAAAAAAGGTGAGTCCATTTTCAATATGCGTTCCGTGGCGTGGTCGATAACCTGGTTAGTCGGCTTTACCTTATTGGTGATTCTCTTTGGTGTGTCGGATGGTGATCAATTTATTTACTTTCAATTCTGACACATGCGTAAATTCAGCATTATTTTTCTCGTCAGCATTGTTCTCCTAATCGTATGCGATCGGAGTCTTGGATATTTATTCGACTACTTTTATAAGCATACCAAAACTGGTCAAACAGGAGGTAAAATCAATTACTATCTCAGTCTTCCCCAAACTCCCGAATGGGTAATTATGGGAAACTCGCGCGCGCTCTATCAAATCATTCCCGATAGCTTTGCCAGGCCTACGTATAATTTGTGTCATGCCGGCATGCACCAGATTTTTCAAACTGGCTTGCTGACGCAAATGGAAAAGGAAGGAAAAATGCCTCCACTGATTTTATTGCATATTGAACCGGACGAGTTTATGGGCGAACAATTCAACCGGGATATTCAAAACTTAAAATATTATCATTCTAAAAATGAATGGATTACCCGCGAATTAAACATGCTGTCCAGTTATGAGAAAGTCAAATTTTTGTTTGCGTGCTATCGATACAATGGCCGGGTCATTAGCTTGATGAAAAATTACATTCAAACAATGCGTTCACCAGTTGCTTCAAACGGTTATATGGCTATTGAACCGACAGCAACGGACAGCGCCACAACCATGTACTCGCTACAACAAAAACATCCCATCGTTGCTGAAACCATAAACGAACAGCAATGGAGCTACTTGAATGAGTTTATTGGGCGCTGCCAGAAGAATGGTACGCAAGTGATCTGTTTCACTTCACCCATTTATTCTTATCATCATAAGAGCAGCTCGGGGGCACAAGAGCTGGAAAGTAGGCTTCAAAACATGGGAGTGCCTTACATTAACTACCTCAAGAAAAACATACCATCTCTGAAACAAAAAGCATCGCTGTGGAAGGATCGACATCATCTCAATCATGCAGGAGCCCAATTCGAAAGCAGTGTATTGGCAGACGATGTAGATGATATCCTCAGGCAACCTCAGTAGCCTGTAATGCTCCTTTACGGTCGCGTGCCCACGAAGTGTAAATGATGGCCAAGGCCGACCAATAGAAAGGCAACAATGGAATTTTATAGCGTGAAAGCGTTCCAAAGTTATACGAAGAAGCGCCTACACCGAACGCAAAGATCAAAGCAAACACGAGACAAAATATAACTTCCGCTCGGATATAGTAGAACAAATAACTTCGAACCTGAATTAGCACCAGGATGGTGGCCAATAGTGTGATAAAACTTTCTAGTGCAGAAAGTGCCATCAATGGATTGTTTGCTTCCCATAAATAAGGGCGGAACAAGGAAACATTGATAGCACCAGGAGCTACAAATATCATACTTTGCCAACTGCCATCCAGTTCACCCAACGAATAACCCGAGCCATCACCGCTACGCGCGCCCCATCCATACCGAATATCATAGGCCGTAATCTTCGAAGTCTGCGCGATATTCTCCAAAGAATACCGCGCATCGTCTTCTGTAATTTTACTAATACTGACATAGGTGATCGCCAGCGACACAATCAGAACAATGGGTATCAATAAGATGCGAAGCATGTACGAGCGCACCTGAAAATAAAATCGCGAAGCAATCCACACAATCAACCCAATTACCAAACTAATCAGAATGTATTTTTTGATGGAATAGATGATATAAAAAGAGAGTATTAATAAGACTATATACCCAATCGAAATGCGTCTTTCAATCAATATTTTGTAGAAGCAAAACGTACTCATCCCCGCAAAGGCAAGCGTAACTGTATCTTTCAGCAAGCCGGAGCCCCAAAACACAACCGAGGGAACAAACAAACAACAAAAAGCCAACACCTGATGCGCATGCGGATGTGACTTATAAAAAACCAGATACAACATCCAACCTCCTATAAATGCCACTACCGAAAACAGAACGGCTGTTGCCGAATAGGTTGAGAAAGTGAAAAGATCAAAGATGGTGGCCATCTGAATAACAAAAAATGAACGAGGGTCACGCCAAAACCAAATCTGGTCGGCTATTTCCCAAAGCCCTGGACCGTAGGTGCCATGCGCAAAATAAATACGAATGCCTTCGAGCGGTGAATCCATAAAGGCTTCCCAAATCAATCGGCTGCCATGGGTATGGTAGGTGAACGTATCTCCGCTTGTATAATAAAATTGATAAATCAGGCCAACTGCAATAGCCCCTAAAATCTTTACAGTAAGTGCTGGAATAAAATAAACGCGGTTGGTGGCATCTGTACAAAATGGCCGAACATAGTAAGCTACCATGTATACGATCATGATAACGATGGGCGTAACGATGAAATCTCTTAGTTCCAATTCGTAGTAATAATATATCTAATCACTTTTCTCTAACTTCTTCAACCTTCGTTTGGCGTCTTTAAAGGCTTCATCTTTGCGGCCCGCCTTCGACTTCACCAAACTAAAATATTTTTTTGCTTCCGCTTTGTTTCCTTGTCGTTCACTGATTTCACCCAAAGCAATCAGCGAATATAAATAATACCCCGAATCGGTGGCGCCAATTTCTTCGGCAAACTTACCCGACAACAAATAGTATTTTTTGGCCTGTTCGTCTTGCCGTTTAAAGTCATAAAGTTGGCCCAAGAAAAAAGCCGCATATCGACCGCTGGTAGCTTCGTAACCCAGCTTGGCGCTATCAATCAAAGTAAGAATTTGAAGTGATTCTTTTTCTAAATCAGGGTACATACCGCGCGAGTACAACATGCGGGCATAATAGCGATGGAAATAGGGATTGTTGGGATATGTTTGATGCAAATACTCCGCTATCTGGAAGGCACGAAGCTGATCGTTCTCATAGCTGTTCATAATACGCATCAACCAAACCATGGCTTCCGTGCGTGTGTAAAATGCATTGTAGCTCACCTCCTTCAACTGCTTCAACCCAAGCTGCTTATCTCCTTTGCGAAAAAA
>JAJTHV010000260.1 GCA_021300095.1 Flammeovirgaceae bacterium
TCATTTATTTATTGAACAACAAAGTAACCAACACCGGAGAAATTGAACGCTATACGAATGTGCCATTGCTCGGTGTTATTCCTGCTTACAAGCGATCCATGTCTTCTGACTTTCAGGTTTTTCATAATCCAAAGTCGATGGTGAGCGAAGCCATCCGAACGCTGCGAACTAACCTGGACTTCTTTACTGCCGGTGGAACCAAAAAAATCATTACCATTACCTCAACAATTTCGGGTGAGGGAAAGTCATTTCTCGCGTCTAATCTGGGAGGTGTGATTGCGATGTCGAAAAAGAAAACCGTGCTACTGGACTTAGACATGCGTAAGCAGAAAAGTGCCAGTCATTTCGCGACATTCGATCATTCCAAAGGAATCAGCACCGTGTTGATCAAGAAAAATACATGGCAGGAATGCATTCAACAAACCGAATTAGAGAATCTCTATTTTCTGCCTTCGGGCCCCCATCCACCCAACCCGTCTGAACTCTTGCTCAATGGCGAGTTTACCGATTTGCTGGAAGAACTGAAGAAAGAATTTGATTACATCGTCATCGATACACCTCCCGTGGGTTTGGTGACAGATGGTATCATGGCCATGCGAAAATCGGACTTATCGATTTATGTCGTGCGCGCCAACTATTCGAAGCGTGAATTTTTGAATAATATCAATCGCATTCAAACGATTCATAAAGTATCCGGTTTGGCGGTAGTATTAAATGCACTTGTTACCAGCAGCAAGGCATATGGCTATGGGTATTATGAAGACCGAACTGCACCCAAAGGTTGGCGAAGTTTGCTCAACTTTTTTTAAGGTAAGGTCATGTTTTCCATTTTCAAACGGAGTCAGCCAAATTCATATCCTCCACTACACTGCGATATTCATTCGCACCTGCTTGCAGGAATTGATGATGGTGCTAAAGATTGGGAAGATTCGATCACTCTTATTATTGAGTTGAAAAAATGTGGTTTTTCAAAACTAATTACTACTCCACACATCATGAACGATGTGTACCGCAACACGCCCGAAATCATTCACGCTAAGCTACAAGAACTTAACAAACACCTAGCCGCTAAACAGATAGAAATTGAAATAGAGGCTGCAGCAGAATACTACCTCGATGAAACCCTGTTTAAGCAAGTCCAGGCTGATACGAAGTTGCTCACATTTGGAAAAAGATATCTGTTATTTGAAACCAATTTCTATAGCGAACCTTACTTTTTGAAGGACTTTATCTTTCATGCTACCACTCAGGGATATCAACTGATATTGGCACATCCTGAACGATACGGGTACATGACTTTAAGCAAAGCTGAAGACTTGAAAAATCGGGGTGTACTATTGCAACTCAATTCGTTGTCGCTGAGTACATTTTACTCAACGCCTATTCAAAAAATGGCACAACAACTAATTGACAAAGGATGGGTTGATTTTTTAGGGAGTGATTGCCATAATCTGTTGCAAGCCACTGAACTGGCAAAGACGATGAAACAAAAATATTATCGAAAGGCCCTCGAACTTCCATTACTTAACAACACGCTGTAAATGGTTGTAGTAACAGGTGCTACCGGACTAGTAGGGAGTTTTCTCATCCAAAAATTGGCGGATGCCAATGAGCAAGTCATTGCATTTCATCGAAAGAAACCGAACACCAACCAACTTCATTCTGCATCGATCAAATGGATGGAGTGTGACATTCTGGATATTGACAAATTAACGGAATGCATTCCCGAATCTGCCACGGTCATCCATTGTGCAGCACACGTGTCGTTTGATCCGCGTAAGCGCGATGAACTTTTTAAAACGAATGTAGAAGGAACGGCCAATGTGGTGAATGTGTGTTCATTGAAGCATGCGCGATTAATTCATGTGAGTTCTGTAGCCGCGCTAGGGAGGCAAAAAGGACTCTATGAAGTAGATGAAACAGCGCAATGGGTAGATAGCCCACTTAATTCTTCGTATGGCGAATCAAAGCACCAAGCAGAATTAGAAGTATATCGCGGTATAGAAGAAGGATTAAGCGCCACCATTGTATGTCCTTCATTTATTCTTGCCCCTTCGGATTGGGATCAGAGCAGTTCACAAATCTTTAAATACATTTGGCAAGAACGCTTATTTTATAGTGGCGGATTTGCCAATTATGTGGATGTTCGGGATGTTGTTGAAATTCTTTTTCGCCTCTATCTGCAAGCCGATGTTCACCAAGGTGTGCGCATGATTGCATCCGGAGGATCTATTTCGTATCGGGAATTATTTTCAAAGATTGCGGAGAGGTTTGAGAAGCGTGCGCCTCGCATTAAAATAAATGACTCTTTACTACACACGATTGCGCGATTGGAAGAAATACGTTGTTTTCTTACACGCAGCACCCCACTCATCACGAGGGAATCGGTCAAATCGGCAGGAGAAAAATTTATTTATTCAAACAAAAAGTCGCTGAATGTACTTGGCATGAAGTACCATTCACTGGAAGAAACCCTTGAATTCTGCTGCGAACACTACTTGCGCACTTATAGCACAAAGAAATAAGAATCACAAACTTGCCCTGCATTTTTTATTCTCAGAACTTTGTCAAAAAAGGAGGCGTTCGTTTTTTCTACGCTATTTTTTTTCTACATTAGAAAAACCTTTCAAGCAATGAGCCACGAATTCAGAAAGAGGGAGGAAGAGGAGGAGTTGATCAAACGCTATGAAGAAAATCTTCGCGCCAATTCACTCGGTTTTTTTGATATTGATGCCTATGAGGTGATCATCGATCACTACATGGAAAAGCTGAAATTTAAGAAAGCGCTCACCGCGGTTAATCACGCCATGGAGCAATATCCATTCAGCACCGGCTTGATCTCCATTAAAGCTCAAGTGCTTTCTAACTTAGAGCAATACGAAGAGGCGCTTGAGTTGTTGGAAAAGGCCCGCAATCTTCACCCGATGGATATTGAAATTTATTTGTCCATTGGCTCTATTTTATCTTTGCAAGCCAAATACGAAGAAGCCATCACGCTCTACGAAGAGATTCTGAGTTTTGCCAATGATGAAAAGGATGACATCTACTACAACATAGGCCTTGCATATCAAAGCATGGAGAACTATGACAAAGCCATTGAAGCGTACAAAAAATCTATCGAAGAAAATATTAATCACGAAGGCTCGCTGTATGAGCTTGCATTCTGTTTAGATGTAGTAGGGCAACTTGAAAACAGTTTGGCCTACTATAAAAAATTTATTGACGAAGATCCGTACTCATCGGCTGCCTGGTATAATCTGGGCATTGTTTGTAATAAGCTCGAGAAATTTGAGGAGGCAATCGATGCATATGGCTACGCGTTAGCGATTGATGAGAATTTTGCGTCTGCCCATTTTAATATGGGCAATTCGCTGATGAATTTAGAACGGTATCAGGAAGCGTTGGAGTCGTTTAACAAAACCATTGAGATTGAAGGTCCAAGCCCCGAAGTGTATTGCTGCATTGGCGCTGCCTACGAAAACATGGAGCAATATGATTTGGGCTTAAAATATTTTCAGAAATCATCCAAGCTAGATTCGTTGTATGATGAGGCCTGGTTTGGTGCCGGCAGTTGTCTGGAAAAACAAGAGAAATGGTATCAAGCGCTGCACTTTTTCAATAAAGCAATCAAGATCAACCACCTGAATCCTGATTATTGGAAGGCCGCAGCACATGCCGAATTTAAAATTGGCAACACCATTTCCAGCATCAGCGCATACGAAGAAGCCGCAAATCTGGCACCCGATGACAAGGAAATATGGCTTAACTGGTCATTTATCTACTATGAACAAGGGGAACCGATGAAAGCGGTGGACGTTTTGACGCAAGGAATGGCCGATTCGCCCAAAGACCCTGATTTTCTTTACCGAATGGTGGTCTATCTGATCGAAGCCGGACAGTTTAAAGAAGCCTTTACATATTTGGAAAATGCATTAATTTTGGACTTTGAAGGGCACAAAATTTTGTTTGACTTTTTTCCGAAACTAGAAACACAAAAAGCCCTCTATAAAATCATAGATCAGTTTAGAAACGAAAACTCCTGATGAACTACAATCTTAAAAATTTACCTGAGCGCACACAGAAGCCCAGGCAAATGGGTTTTACCATGGCTATGGACAAAGGCTTGAGCGTACGCGAAGCCGAAGACTTTATGAGCATTGCCTCAGACCATGTGGACATTGTTAAACTGGGTTGGGCTACCTCTTTTGTAACCCCCCACTTAAAAGAAAAATTGAAGGTGTATAAAGATGCGGGAGTGCCTTGCTACTTTGGCGGCACACTCTTCGAGGCTTTTATCATTCGTGATCAGTTTGACGACTATCGCAAAGTGCTTGACAAATTCAACATGTCGTTTGCTGAAGTATCCGATGGCTCAATTGATTTGGATCATGACAAAAAATTGGATTACATCACAAAACTATCTTCGCAAGTAACGGTGCTTTCGGAAGTAGGATCGAAAGATGCCGACAAGATCATTCCTCCTTATCAATGGATTGATTTGATGCAAAAAGAACTAGATGCCGGTGCATGGAAAGTAATTGGCGAAGCCCGTGAAGGCGGTAACGTAGGTTTGTTCCGCTCCAGTGGTGAAGTTCGCTCGGGATTGGTACAGGAAATCCTGACCAAAATTCCTTTTGAAAAAATTATTTGGGAAGCGCCTCAGAAAGCGCAGCAAGTTTGGTTTATCAAACTATTAGGTGCCAACGTCAACTTAGGAAACATTGCACCCAACGAAGTAATTCCACTCGAAACCATTCGCCTGGGATTACGCGGAGATACATTTTTGCACTTTTTAGGCTTAGAACGAAAAAAAGACAACTCGACACCTGCTTTTGAAGCAGACTAAGAACGAATGGAATTCTTAATTGATTTTATTCTTCATCTCGATCAGCATTTAATTTCTCTCGTAAACGAATACGGAACGCTTACGTATGTGATTCTTTTTCTGATCGTTTTTACCGAGACAGGCTTGATCGTGATGCCTTTTCTTCCCGGAGATTCATTGCTGTTTGCAGCCGGAGCTCTTTCGGCCTTACCAAATTCAGCGTTAAATATTGCTGTTTTGATTCCGCTACTCATTGTGGCTGCATTGCTAGGCGATAATGTCAACTATTTTGTAGGACGATTTGCAGGTTCCTACATTAAAAGTAAAGAGCGCATTTTGTTCTTCAAGCGAGAATACATCGAGCAAACGGAAGCCTTCTATGAAAAGCACGGTGCCAAAACCATCATCATGGCACGGTTTGTTCCCATCGTCCGCACCATTGCACCTTTTGTAGCTGGTGCCGGTAGTATGAAATACCGCAACTACATTTTGAATTGCATTTTGGGTGGAATTCTTTGGGTAGTAGGCTTATCGATGCTTGGTTATTTGTTTGGAAACATCCCGATCATTAAAGACAACTTTGAAAAAGTAATCATTGCTATTATCCTGATCTCTGTACTGCCAATGGTAGTGGGGTATTTAACCCGAAAGAAGGATAAAAAAATAAATTCTCTCAATTTATAATCTACACGTATGGAAAAGAAATTTGGCTTAATCGGCTCGACTGTCTCTCATTCATTCTCAAAATCGTATTTCGATGAGAAATTTTTTAGAGAAGGGTTGCGCGACTATCATTATGATCTTTATCCGTTGGGTAAAGTAGATGAGTTAAAGAAGTTACTGGAAGAGAATCCCGAACTATACGGTTTAAATGTAACGGTGCCTTATAAAGAGCAAGTACTTAAGTTTCTTTCTGAAATTGATAGCGAGGCGAAAAAGATTGGTGCTGTGAATGTGATCAAAATTCAAAACGGTAAACTAAAAGGATTCAACACCGACAGCGATGCGTTTTACGAAACGTTGGAACGCTGGTTTCCAAAAATTGAAAATGCACAAGCGCTGGTTTTAGGAACCGGAGGATCATCAAAAGCAGTACAACAAGCGCTGCGTAAACTGGCTATCCCTTTCAAAACAGTTTCGCGCGAAAAAGGAAGAGGAGATTATACGTACGAAGAGCTAGAGAAAAATAATAAAGTGTTTGCCGAATCTGCTCTTATCATCAATACAACTCCTCTTGGCATGTCGCCTGAGACGAATGCAGTTCCACCTATCAATTTTGAATTTTTAAATTCAAGTCACTATGTGTACGATTTAATTTATAATCCGGCTCGCACATTATTCTTACAAAAATCAGAAATGCGCGGAGCGAACATCAAGAATGGTTTGGAGATGCTGCACATTCAGGCAGAAAAAGCGTGGGCCATTTGGAATAATTAATCACCATTAAAGTGAGGACGAATTAAAGTCCTCACTCAAAATAAAATATGGATTTTCAATTAACCAGTGAATACGAACCTACAGGCGATCAGCCCAAGGCCATCGAACAACTGGTGAAGGGAATTAATCAAGGAGAACAACACCAAACCTTATTGGGTGTAACCGGCTCCGGAAAAACATTTACAGTTGCCAATCTAATTGTGCGTACAGGCAAGCCGACCCTGATTCTCAGCCACAACAAAACATTAGCTGCCCAGCTTTACGGAGAATTCAAACAGTTTTTTCCCAATAATGCCGTAGAGTATTTTATCTCTTACTACGATTATTACCAGCCGGAAGCTTTTATTCCTTCATCGAACCTGTATATCGAAAAGGATCTTTCCATCAATCAGGAGATTGAAAAGTTACGATTGAGTGCTACCTCTTCTCTCCTTTCCGGACGAAGAGATGTGATTGTGGTTGCTTCGGTGTCTTGTATTTATGGTATTGGTAATCCGGAAGAGTTTGGAAAGAACAGAATCCAATTAAAGGTAGGCGAAATGATTCCGCGCAATCGCTTGCTGTTCGCTTTAGTTGATATTTTATACAACCGTACGGAGGCAGAATTTAAACGCGGCACCTTCCGGGTGAAAGGAGATACCGTGGATATTTTTCTCGCTTACGCGGATTATGCCTTGCGCATCTATTTCTTCGGAGATGAAATAGAAACGATTCAACTGATCGATCCAATCTCCGGAAAAAAAATATCGGATGAAAAGCAAGCCGTTATCTTCCCCGCTAATTTATTTGTAACGGGTAAGGATCTCTTGAACACCGCCATTCGCGAAATACAAGATGACATGGTGCTGCAAGTGCAAATGTTTGAAGGCGAACGTAAGCATCTCGAAGCAAAACGCCTGAAAGAGCGTACGGAGTTCGATTTAGAGATGATGCGCGAACTTGGCTATTGCAGTGGCATCGAAAATTATTCTCGTTATTTTGACAGGCGAAATGTAGGGGCACGTCCATTCTGTTTGATCGATTATTTTCCGGATGATTTCTTAATGGTAATTGACGAAAGTCACGTGACCGTGCCACAAGTAAGAGCCATGTGGGGTGGCGATCGATCACGCAAAGTAAATCTGGTTGATTACGGCTTTCGTTTGCCTTCAGCATTGGACAACCGACCACTTACTTTCAATGAGTTTGAAGATTTGCTGGGGCAAGTAGTGTATGTAAGTGCTACTCCTTCCGAATATGAATTGCGCAAGTCGGATGGTGTTGTGGTTGAGCAAATCATACGACCTACCGGATTGTTAGATCCGATTATCGATGTTCGGCCAAGTAAAAATCAAATTGATGACTTGCTGGAAGAGATTGATGAGCGCGTCAAAAAGAAAGAGCGTGTGTTGGTAACGACACTTACGAAACGAATGGCCGAAGAGCTTACGAAGTTTTTAGAACGTGCTTCCGTGAAGTGTCGCTACATTCATAGTGAAGTGCAAACTTTAGATCGCGTTGAAATTTTACGCGAGCTTCGTCTAGGCGTTTTTGACGTGTTGGTGGGTGTAAACTTGTTGCGAGAAGGATTGGATTTACCGGAAGTTTCGCTGGTGGCGATCTTAGATGCAGATAAAGAAGGATTCTTGCGTAACCAACGATCGCTGGTACAAACCATTGGTCGTGCGGCCCGAAATGAAAATGGCCGCGTGATCATGTATGCCGATAAGATCACTGAATCGATGCAATTGGCAATTGATGAAACAGACCGCAGAAGAAAAATTCAGCTAGATTATAACACGGCCAACGGCATTACACCTAAAACTGTTCTCAAATCCATTGACTCAATTCTTGGTCAAACCAAAGTGGCGGATTCGAAGAAAACGATGAAGCGCTACTACATCGAAGAAGAAGAGAAGTCGCTGGCAGCGGATCCGGTAACGGCTTACTTAACCAAAGATGAATTAGTGAAGATGGCGGATCGCACACGTAAAGCCATGGAGAAAGCAGCGAAGGAATTAGAATTTATGGAGGCCGCTCGCTTGCGCGATGAATACATGGCCATTCAGAAATTGATTGAATCGAAATAATATGGAGGAATAAAAAAGGGGAATGGTTGCGCACCATTCCCCTTTCATTTTATTCAAGATTCTGAATCAATCAATACCAGGTTGTTTCAATTTAAATCCGGATTTAGCTTTCTCTTCGTCTACGATCTTTTTCGCATCCTGCAATAGCTTCTTGGCATCGTACACAATACCATCTTTGATGGTGTATTTGATACCGCCTACGCGCTTCACGCTGTTGTCGTCCATCAATTTAATCGCGCCAACGCCATACAGCACTTGCAAATTCTCTAATGGGTTTTGATCCACAATCGCGAAGTCGGCTAGTTTGCCTATTTCAACGGAGCCAATTTCTTTCTCCATGCCTAACGCTTGCGCTCCGTACAATGTAGCCGAACGAATCACTTCCAACGGATGGAAGCCGGCCTCGCGCAACAATTCTAACTCGCGGATGTATCCGAAGCCATACACTTGAAATATAAAAGCATTGTCGGAACCGGCCGTTACTCTCCCCCCTCTGTTTTTGTATTCATTTACAAAAGTCATCCACAACCGGAAGTTTTCGCGCCAAGCAACTTCTTGCTCTGTTCCCCAGGAGAACCAAAACGAACCATGTGCTACGCGACTCGGTTGATAGAAAGCCCAGAGTTGAGGCAACGTGTAGGTTTCGTGCCACTCTTGTCTGCGTGCTTTGTGTAAATCGCGAGCAGCCTCATACGTATCGAAGGTGGGGTCGAGGGTAAAGTCTAATTTCAAAAGCGTATCCATCACCGCATTCCACTTGGGTGTGTATGGAGCTGCGGCTTGCTTCCAAAGTCTGCCCGCCTCTTCAAATCGATTTTGTTCGTTGGAGTAATTGTAATTGAGCGGATAGTTTTGAATGCTGGAGTTAGGCAACATCGCTTCGGGTAAGCCATACCAATGTTCCATCGTAGTAAGTCCGGAATTGGCTGAGTTCACCACATTCCAGCGAGCTACACCCAACTGTGCGTGGTGGCATGCGGAGCGTAAACCAATGCGCTTGTTTTCGCGCAAAGCGGCATCCATGATATCGGGAGCTGCACCAAAAAACTTAATGCCATCTGCTCCTTTCAATTTATTATCATTTACCCAAGCGCGTGCCTGCTCGGGAGTTCTGATCGGTTCTTTGTTGCCTGAGCCAAATGTAACATACGCTTTGATGCGCGGAGCCGTGATGAGATTCTGCGCACTTTTGTTCTTTTGATCGAGTACCCACTCCAATCCATTGCCGGATCCCGGATCGCGAATGGTAGTGACCCCATGCGCCATCCACAGCTTGAAAACATATTCTGCAATAGGTGCCTGGCCTCCGCCAATGTGCCCGTGCATATCTACGAAGCCCGGCATCAAATACATGCCTTCACAATTCAATTCTTTTCCACCCGGTTCCAACTGCGGGCGGTTGCCTTGACTGGCCATGCCCGGAGTAGGTAAGCCGATGCTAACAATATTGACGATGCGGTTTTGTTTGACCACAATATCGACCGGACCCACCGGTGGTGCGCCTGTTCCATCAATGAGCGTAACCCCACGGATGATGAGTTGTGGATAAGGCCCCTCTCCTTCTTTTACTTCGGGGGCTTTTTTGATGCCGCTTTGCGCGAACAGGCTGGTTGCCAAAAAAAGGATGCTGGCAATGGATAAATAAATTCGATGCATAGATTTAGTGATAGGTAATTGAAATCTATGGAAATAATGTCAATAATTGAAATGCCGATGTGGCGATCGGTGAAAATGTAATGTGACTGCGATTTAAGCAACGGTGATAAAATCTTGCAGCGAAAAAGCATCCGTCTTTCGTACAAACAGCGGCTTTACTTGCCGCCATACCGTAATGAAGAGTTCAGAATCGCGGTAGTTTTCTAAACTTTGTTGTTGATCCCACCGACTGACCGTGCAATAACAAAACGGCACGTCCATCTCCTTCACCAATTGCAAATGCGAGCAACCCGGAAAGTTTCGAATAGCCACTTTATGTCTTTCAAATATTTCTAAAAACAGAGGAGCCGTTTCTTCGCTGAAATACATTTTTACTATTCGGGTGATCATGCTGGAGTTTTATTTCAGGTTATTCTTCGAAAGTAATATTCACGGGGCTGTCGTGTTTTAATCCCAGCAACTCACTCGCATTGCCTTTGTACATTCCTATTTCCATCAGTCCGAGACTATTAAAAATTAAAAAACAATCGCCCGGATCAGCCTCGAAATAGTTTTTATGAATGCGCCTGAACTTCTCTCCGCCAAATTGAATGGTAAATGTTTTTCCGGCACTTAAAATCTCAAAAGCATCTTTGGGAATATTTGTAATGAGGTTTCCATATCCATCCACGCGAATCACATTTCCGGCAATCAATCGCTTGTTGGCTTTTACAAACCGGTCCGTCATCCTCTTAAATGTAGCCATCGGTTTGCCTAATGTGGTTATACTGACTCCGCTTGCCAGTTTCGCGGCAGCGGCTGCAAAAATATCCCTTTCGGGGAAGGTAGTTCGAATCGGGTTTACCGAATTGAGTTGCACCACCTGCTGATGATTCTTCTCGCTGATCAAACCCAGTAATCCGTTATCCACACCCACAAAAAAATGATCTTCGAGTTGCAGCGCGATGTAGGCATCGTCTTTGGCACCGGCAGAATCTACCGCCACGAGATGCACTGTACCTGCCGGGAAATCGCGGAAAACCGCTTTTAAGACGAATGCTCCATGGGCTATATCGCAGGCGGCAATCTGATGGCTGATGTCCACTAAAGTAAGGCCCGGATTCACGCTCAGCACCTTCGCCTTCATGGCGGCCACATAATGATCCGTTTCACCACTATCAGTAAGAAGAGTAACGATTGCCATTGGTGAACTTTCTAAGGGTGCCTGCGTTGTAGCAAGGCTGGATTTAATTAATTTACGGTCTAAAATTACTTCATTTCAACCATTATTTCATTTGATCGAAAAAATCATCACCCTGGAAAACATTCCGTTGCTCGAGTTCCTCGGCATCGAGAATAAGAATATCAACGAGCTTTCGCTGGCGTTTCCGAAAAGCAAAATCATTTCGCGTGGCAACGAAATTTTGGTGAAGGGCGAAACGCCCGATCTGTTGCAGATCACCGAAGTGCTCAATTCGTTGCAAGAACATTTTCACCAGTTCGGAAAGATTACCGAAGAAAATGTGAAGGCTTACATTGCGCAAGAAAAACCTGAAGGCGTAGCCGATGAGGCGGATGGCGTGATCTTGTACGGAACGAAAGGTGCGCCCATCAAACCCAAGACGGTCAATCAACAAAAGCTGGTGCAGTCCGTCAAAGAAAATGATTTGGTATTTGCATTGGGCCCTGCGGGAACGGGAAAGACATTTATCTCTGTGGCGCTAGCCGTGCGCGCGCTCAAAAATAAAGTAGTTAAAAAAATTATCATCACACGTCCGGCTGTGGAAGCTGGTGAGAACTTAGGTTTCTTGCCGGGCGACTTAAAAGAAAAGATTGATCCATACTTGCGCCCGATTTACGATGCGCTGAACGACATGGTGCCTTTTGAAAAACTGAAGTATTACATGGAGCGCGAGATTGTTGAGATTGCTCCACTCGCTTACATGCGCGGACGCACCTTGAACAATGCGTTTATTTTGTTGGATGAAGCGCAGAACACCACACCCATGCAAATGAAAATGTTTTTAACCCGCATGGGGCCGGAATCTAAAATGATTGTGACGGGCGACACCTCGCAAATTGATTTGCCTAAAAATCAAAACTCCGGATTGAAAGAGGCCGTGCGCATTTTGAATAAAGTAAAAGGCATCGGCTTTGTGGAATTGAGTGCTCGCGATGTGGTGCGACACAAACTCGTGCGCGATATCATTGAAGCGTATGGCACGAATGAATAAGCCATTCCAAAATCTACCTTGGCGGATTGATCAGAACACGTGATCGGGTTACATACAAATGATCTGAGACCATTTGTTGAACTGAGCGATTGAAGGACGCTCTTGCCTATTTCGCGAAAGCGAGTGCACGTTTGCCGGATGCTTCCGCACTCATTACAAATGCGCGCGAGCGCTTTGCGGATGCGAGTGAACGCGTTCTGTAGGCGAGTGCACACATTCTGCATGCCAGTGGGTAGTATAAACCTGATTGTGTAAACAGGTCTAGAGTTACTGGTTAAGGTCTAAAGACGAAGTTGAGCGTAGCGAAACGAGTCGTTAGACCTTAAAAGGTTGTAACTTCAAAAAACCCAAATACACAATGCAACAAAAA
>JAJTHV010000373.1 GCA_021300095.1 Flammeovirgaceae bacterium
ATGCCTTGGTATTTGGATCAGGTGCGCGAGGCGGAGACGACTGCACGGAAATTCGGATTCCATAAAGTATCACAGCTAAAGCTATCCGTCAGTAAGAAGATCAAAGAATTTGTAGTGGGTGGTGGTTTTCTCTTTGCCATGTGCTCTGCTACCGATTCGTATGATATTGCACTCGCTGCGGAAGGGATTTACATTTGTGAGCGAATGTATGATGGTGATGGTGCTGATCCGCATGCCCAAGAAAAACTAAACTTTGACAACACGTTTGCATTTACTGATTTTCATATTTCGCGCGATCCTTATCAGTATGAGTTTTCGGACATTGATAACAATGCACCGGAAAGAGGCTTGCGCCAAGAAAATGATTACTTCAATTTGTTTCAATTTTCCGCTAAGTGGGATCCTATCCCCAGCATGCTAACCCAAAACCATACGCGTGTGGTCAAAGGTTTTTACGGACAAACCACCGGATTCAAAAAACAACTCGTCAAACCCGATGTCACCATTATGGGAGAAAATCGGGAAATCAAAGAAGCGAAATATTTGCATGGTGTGATCGGCAAAGGATTCTGGACATTTTATGGAGGCCATGATCCGGAAGATTATCAGCACACGGTAGGCGAGGAACCTACCGATTTAAACTTACATCCCAATTCGCCCGGCTATCGATTGATCTTAAACAACATCTTGTTTCCGGCCGCGAAAAAGAAAAAACAAAAGACGTAAGCATGGAGCGCTCACTCATTTTTTCAGCCATCGTCTTTGTTTTCATTGGATGCGCTACCGGTCAGCCAAAGAAAGTGGCACATTCTGAAAAAGCGAATCCTTACCTGCGCTTAGGGACAGAGGTTGATTCCTTACCAAATTCTTCACGGCAGTTGATGCTTTATGTGCAAAAAGTAAACCTAACAGCTCGCTATCCGCTGGTGAAAGCAATCGTGATTGATGTATCCTCCCAAAAGATCGTATCAGAGTTTAGTTATACACCCGGCTACTGCAAATGGAAATCAGAAACGGAGATAGAAGTTTTTAATGCGCCCGGCACCGTCCAAAAAGAGGAAGACATTTCAAAATACATTACCATAATCAAAGTAAAACCAAACAAAACCACCCCATGAAGTCATCAAAAGTTATTCTAATCACTCTCATATATTGCGGAGTTATTATCTGGTTTTCGCGACCCGATTCTGAAAACGCTCAGCCTACTGCGCAAGACGAGTATTTTGATGGCCCTGGTGAATTCATCAAATTTCATCGTGACATTCGCACTCCGATTGATGCCGAAAAACCTGGTTATCAATTCGGGTATAAATTACGTGAGTTAAAAATGGCGCAAGCTTCTGCTGCCCGCTTAAAAAGCAATCAGGCCAGAACGCAATCCAATGGTGTTTTAGAATGGAAAGAACGTGGCCCATCCAATGTTCCGGGAAGAACACGTGGATTAGTCGTTGATCCGGATGACCCAAATAAAAATACCTGGTATGCCGCATCGGTAGCGGGTGGCGTTTGGAAAACCACCAATGCAGGAAGTGCCTGGACATTGATCACACCTGATCTTTCAAACTTGGCAACTACCGTTTTGGAAATGGCTCCTTCCAATCACGATGTGATGTACATTGGTACTGGAGAAGGATTCGGAAACGTAGATGGCGTAAGTGGCAGTGGAATGTTTAAAACGATTGATCGAGGAGTTACTTGGTCGTATATGACTAGTACGGTTGCCTTTGGTGATATTAACCGGATGATCATCAATCCGGCAGATGAGAACATGGTCGTGGTAGCTTCCAATAGCGGAATTTTCAAAACCATCAATGGAGGTACCAACTGGACTAAAGTTTCTTCACTAACCTTTATTCAGGATTTAAAAGCGACACCCGGAAATTTTACAATACAATATGCAGCACAAAATGGTGTAGGCGTTCTAAAATCCGTTGATAGCGGTGACTCGTGGAGTTTGTCAAATGTGGGAATGGGTTCCGTTGACCGTGTGGAGATTGCCCTAGCACCTTCGAAGCCGCAACGCATTTTCGCTTCGTGCGACAATGGAGATACACCAAAATTATTGGTGAGTGATGATGCCGGAGTAAGTTGGTCGATTGTAAAAACGCAATTAAATGGTGCGGATCTTGACTTTTTAGGTGGAACCCAACCCAATGATGGACAAGGCTGGTATGACAACACGATTGCATGCGATCCTTTTGATGAGAGTGTGGTATATGTGGGTGGAATTAATTTGTTCCGATTCAAATTAGAAACTTCCGCTACTACCTCTGATATCTATGGGGTGGGGCTGGAGGACGCTTCGAGCCTATTGGCTCTGGTAAATTTCAATGGCACCAATGGCACTTTTGATGTCGGGGCATCCGCCAATAAGTCATCTGTTGAAGTTCGTTTTGGGCCTGGTAAATCTCAGAAAGCTCACCGATTCTTAGTTCCAGAAGGAGCTACATCAGGAGTTGCAGCTTCCAATTATTCATACACCGATTATGTGACTGTACCTTTTGAAGTTTGGGATGTCACTAACAACAAACAGTTAATGGTTTCTTTTCGTGATCAGGGAAGAAACGGTACGTTTGATTTGATCCCTTCAAATACTACAACAACGGAAGCCACCCAGCAATCCAGAGAATACATATATATCAACAACGTTGCATATGATGCTGCGACACCGAATGCAGATATTGCCAAAAACGGTGGTCATCAGTTTAGTCAAATGTATTTCTGCTGGCCTGTATTGGCCGAAGGTGGAGTTTGGCCTGCTACTGCTAACAGTACCCTTCGATTCAATTACCTTGGTCAGCAAAAAAACTTTAATAGCACAACCATATTCATTACCGATGGCAGAGGTCAGTATGGAAATCCAAACAAAAACAGCATTGTACATGTGGACCATCACAACATCTTAATGATACCGATGTCCACTTCTACTTATAAAATTTTAAATGCCAATGATGGGGGTGTATTTATCTCTAACACGTCAGCCACTCCCGGTATTAATGATGGTGAGTGGACATTTGCCGGTAACACCTACAACACCACTCAATTTTATGGGGCAGACAAGCGTCCCGGCTATGATGAGTATTTGGGGGGATCACAAGATAACGGAACATGGAAATCGCCCGCTAATGTTACAGCAACAAAATCAACCAACTATTTGTTTAAAATTGGAGGCGATGGATTTGAAGTACTGTGGCACAACACAGATGATAAAAAACTAATTGGTGGCTATCAAAATAACGGATTTGCGCGATCGATAGACGGTGGAAACACGTGGAGTTTAGCTACGAGCGGTTTATCCGGTACGCATCCATTCATTTCAAAACTGGCCAACTCAAAAGATAACCCCGAAGTAATTTATGCGGTTTCATCCGGTGGCGTTTTTAAGTCAACCAACTTTGGAGGATCGTGGACTCTTACACCTATTACCAACAAATGGGGTGGAGCGAGTACTTTTATGGATGTTGATGTATCGCGTGCGAACGCAAATATTGTTTGGGCAGGTAGCGGAATGGCGAACTCCGGCAACGTAAGAAACATTCATGTTTCCACCAATGCGGGGGCATCTTTTACAACTACAACCAATTACACAGATGTTGCCCTTGGAGCAATAACGAAACTGGCTACCCACCCCACCGAACCTAATACTGCTTATGTATTGTTTTCGTTTGCGGGCAGACCAAAAGTTCTGAGAACAACTGACCTTGGTCAAAATTGGGCCGACATTTCAGGTTTTAATACATCAAATACCAGCAGCACCGGTTTTCCGGATGTAGCGGTATATTGTTTATATGTTCGACCCGATGATCCGAACATCATTTGGGTAGGTACAGAAATTGGAATTGTGGAATCGTTGGATAATGGTGCTACTTGGGCGCTACTCGAAGATTTCCCCAATGTTTCAGTGTGGGATATGAAAGGACAAGACGATCAGATAATCATTGCCACACACGGTCGGGGTATTTTTACTGCAAAAGTGAGTGACTCAC
>JAJTHV010000337.1 GCA_021300095.1 Flammeovirgaceae bacterium
AACTTTTGGTTGCGCTTATACAATTCATTTTCATCCGGCCTGCCCAATAGCTTTACAATATCATCTTGCGACAAACCTTTGAGTTTTTCGATTTGAGCGGTTAGCGATTCACGCATTTTCTCCCGCTCATGCCCACAGGCAAACTTGTCGTTCTTCCATTTTTCCAAATCCAGATTGTCTAGTTGGGGCAGTGGTTTTCCACAACTGACTAGAATTAGGGCCAAAACCATTAGTTGAACTATGCGATACTTCAAAGTATTTACGTTTAATTTGCAGGCTCAAATGTAATTACATGGCGGTTAAAGTATTCAAGGCGATTTGGTTTCTTTCGTTATTAATTTTTTTGGGTGTATTTATGTACAATTATGCCGGGTTGCCTGAAGTGGTCAGCTTGGTAGATTCGATCGAATCTCCGCTCTCCATTTCGCGTGAAGCACTGTTTTACAGTGTATTAGGCGTAGCGGCTATTCTCAATGTATTTGTCTTCATTATCAGTAAATTGTATTCCTCCAATCCCGAATTCAGGTGCTGGTTTTATGGGTTGATTACTGCTCTGAACATCTTTCTCATCATCGGTGTCAACTTTGTGACTCTATTTAATAGTGCCGAGAAATTTGACTACTCCCGCATTGGAAACATCATTTATGGCAGCTTGGTGCTGGTTGTGCTGTGGGTAGTGGCATGGCCAATTTACGCGTTGGTAAAAAAAATATCCGCTAAACAGGCGGTTTGAATTGTCCCCAGTTAAAAATTGACAATCAGTAGATTATTGATCAATGTGGTTGATAAGCAATCAGTTGACAACCAATTTATTTATTGATTTGTCCCCAAAAATTATTTTCTTCGAACCAGCTGTGAAGAGATTTTTTTAACTATTGATTCTGACTCAATAATTTTTTCATCTTTGCGCGATTAAATCTTTTAAGTTCTAGCTATGGCGAAAGATCCAAGAGAATACGATGAATCCAGTATTAAATCACTCGATTGGCGTGAGCATATTCGCTTGCGTCCGGGTATGTACATCGGTAAGTTGGGTGATGGCTCAGCCAAAGATGACGGTATTTATGTTCTGGTAAAGGAAGTGATCGACAACTGTATTGACGAACACATGATGGGGTATGGAAAAGTAATCGATGTAAAGATCACCGACCAGCGTGTGGTGGTGCGCGATTACGGCCGCGGCATCCCGTTAGGAAAAGTGGTAGATGTAGTTTCGAAAATTAATACCGGTGCCAAATACGATTCAGGCGCCTTTCAAAAATCTGTGGGTTTGAATGGTGTGGGTACCAAAGCGGTCAACGCGCTTTCCAATTTTTTCAGAGTGCAAGCCTTCCGCGAAGGTCAAACGAAACTAGCCGAGTTTAAAAAAGGTGTCCTGGTAGCCGATCCCAAACTTACCAAGTCCGATGAGAAAAACGGTACGCTGGTAGAGTTTGAACCCGATAACCAAATGTTTAAGAATTATCATTTCATCCCTGAATACCTGGATGACCTGATGTGGAACTACGCATTCTTAAATGCCGGACTGACCATTAACTACAACGGCCAGAAATTTTTCTCGAAAGATGGTTTGTTGGATTTGCTTAAACAAAAGTCGGATGCCGATGAAATTCGCTACCCAATTATTCATTTCAAAGGAGATGACATTGAAGTAGCATTGACGCACGGCAACCAATACGGAGAAGAATATTATTCCTACGTAAACGGACAAAACACTACACAAGGCGGTACGCACTTAGCGGCATTCCGCGAAGGGGTGGTGCGCGGTGTTCGCGATTTTTATAAGAAGGATTTTGACTCGGCTGATATTCGCGCCAGTATCATCGGTGCGATCGCCATTCGCGTTCAAGAGCCTGTTTTCGAATCACAAACGAAAACCAAGTTGGGTTCGATCAACATGGCTCCGGAAGGAGGGCAAAGCGTTAAAAACTTTGTGGGCGATTTCGTAGCCAAAGAGTTAGAAATCTACTTGCACAAAAATCCGAAGGTAGCTGAAGAGATGCTCAAACGCATCATGCAATCGGAGCGCGAACGCAAAGAAATTGCCGGTATCAAAAAGCTGGCCAATGAACGCGCGAAGAAAGCCAACCTGCACAACAAAAAACTCCGCGATTGCCGTTTTCATTTTGACGATGAAAAAGGGGAGAAGGGAAGCGAGTCGGTGATTTTTATTACTGAGGGTGACTCGGCCAGCGGTTCCATCACCAAATCACGCAACGTAGAATTGCAAGCCGTTTTCAGTTTGCGTGGTAAGCCCTTGAATTGTTACGGACTCACAAAGAAAGTGGTGTATGAAAACGAAGAGTTTAATCTGCTTCAACACGCTTTAAATATTGAAGATGGGTTGGATGGATTGCGTTACAATAAAGTGATTATCGCCACCGATGCCGATGTGGACGGAATGCATATTCGCTTGTTGCTGATGACGTTCTTCCTTCAGTTCTTCCCTGACTTGGTGAAAGCCAACCACGTGTATGTGTTGGAAACTCCACTCTTCCGCGTGCGAAACAAAAAGGAAACCATTTATTGCTATAGTGAAGAGGAAAAGCAAGCAGCCGTTTCGAAATTAGGCAGCAAGCCCGAGATCACCCGCTTCAAAGGTTTGGGTGAAATTTCACCGGATGAATTTGGAAACTTTATCGGTGAAGATATTCGTCTTCAACCGGTTCTTTTGTCCAAAGAAGGTCACCTGGCGAAGTTGCTTGAATTCTACATGGGCAAAAACACACCCGATCGTCAGGAGTTTATCATTGAGAACCTGCGCATTGAATTAGATAAAGTAGAGGCAAAGGAAGGAGTTCCTTTAGAGATTGAAACAGAATAAGATTTATGAGTCAAGAATTAAAGCTTATCGTGCCAGACGAAAAGATAATTCGAAGAATCACGCTTTTGAGGGGTGAAAAGGTAATACTTGATGTTCATTTAGCGGAACTGTATCACGTAGAAACCCGTGCATTAAAGCAAGCTGTTAAGCGAAATATTGAGAGATTTCCGAAGGATTTTATGTTTGAAGTGAATGATATGGAAATTGATCAAATGGTATCACAATTTGTGATACCATCAAAGCAGCATCTTGGTGGCGCAAAACCATTTGCTTTTACAGAAGCAGGCGTTGCGATGCTTTCCAGTGTTTTAAAAAGCAAGAGAGCAGTGGAAGTTAACATTGGGATTGTAAGAACTTTTATAGCCCTTCGCAAGATGGCATTGAATTATAAGGAAGTTATTCAGCGATTAGAGGAAATGGAATCAAAATATGAAGGAAAATTTAAGGAAATATTTAAGTTACTCAATTATTTGATAGACCCTCCAGTAAAAAACAGACAAGAAATTGGATTCAAACGCAAAGGAGAGAAGTAATGGCTAAGAAACAAATTCCCAACGAATCAACAGACAAAGACGGAAACGTACACTCCATCGCTATTGATGGCATGTATGAAAACTGGTTTTTGGATTATGCATCGTATGTAATTTTAGAGCGTGCCGTGCCACGCATTGAAGATGGTTTGAAACCCGTGCAACGAAGAATTGCGCACTCCATCAAAGAAATGGATGACGGTCGCTTTAATAAAGTGGCCAACGTAATTGGTAGCACAATGCAATACCATCCGCATGGCGATGCTGCTATCGGTGAAGCGATCGTGAACATCGGGCAAAAAGATTTGCTCCTCGACACACAAGGTAACTGGGGCGATGTGCGCACCGGAGATAGCGCTGCTGCTCCTCGTTATATTGAAGCACGACTTTCCAAATTTGCATTGGATGTAGTCTACAATCCGCAAACAACAGAATGGCAACTGTCATACGATGGTAGAAAAAAGGAGCCGGTAACATTGCCGGTGAAATTTCCTTTGTTACTGGCACAAGGCGTGGAAGGTATCGCGGTAGGTTTGTCGACCAAAATTTTGCCACACAACTTCTGCGAGTTGATCAAAGCATCCATTGACATTCTAAAAGGAAAAAACCCAAAGATTTACCCAGACTTTCCTACAGGAGGTATCGGAGATTTTACGGAATACGATCAAGGTTTCCGGGGCGGTAAAATAAAAGTCCGCGCGAAAATCGAAATCGAAGATAAAAAGACGCTGATCATCCGTGAGATTCCTTTCGGAACCACTACGGCTTCACTTATGGAATCCATCGTGAAGGCCAGCGAGAAAGGAAAGATCAAAGTAAAGCAAGTGGTGGATAATACTGCCAAAGATGTGGAGATCAGCGTAAGCTTACAATCCGGTATATCACCGGAGATTGCCATTGATGCGTTGTATGCCTTTACCGACTGCGAAGTTTCCATTTCGCCCAATGCTTGCGTGATCGTAGCCGATAAACCTCAATTCATGAAAGTGAATGAGATTTTGAAGTACAACACCGAGCAAACGGTAAAACTCCTCAAGCAAGAACTCGAAATCAAAAAGGCCGAGTTGATGGAGAAAATTTTATTCTCCTCACTCGAAAAGATATTCATCGAAAAACGAATCTATCGTAACATTGAAGATGTAGAAACCTTTGAAGAAGTAATTACTACAGTCGACAAAGGACTTCGTCCGTACAAAAAGCAATTCTATCGCGAAATCACCCGCGATGATATTCTTCGTCTGCTCGAAATTCGCATCAAGCGTATTTCCAAATATGACTCATTCAAAGCCGATGAGTTGATGCGCGACTTAGAGAAGGAGTTGAAAGAAACCTTGCATCACCTCAGGCATCTCACTGAGTTCGCCATTGCCTATTACCAAAACCTGTTGGATAAATATGGTAAAGGCCGCGAACGCAAAACCGAAATCAAGAGCTTCCAGTCCGTAGCGGCTACCGAAGTAATTGCCAACAACCAAAAGTTGTATGTCAATCGCGAAGACGGCTTTATTGGATGGGGCTTGAAGAAGGACGAATTCATTGCTGACTGTTCCGAACTCGATGACGTGATCGTCATTCGCAGAGATGGAAAAGCCAAAGTGAGTCGCATCAACGAAAAGGTGTTCATGGGCAAAGATATTTTGCATGTGGGCATTTGGCGCAAAGGCGATGACCGCATGATCTATAACCTGATCTACACCGATGGAAAAGGCGGCATCACCTATGCAAAACGTTTTGCTATGCCGGCCATTACCCGCGACAAAGAGTATGATCTCGATATGGGTAATCCAAACAGCAAAGTGCATTACCTCAGTGCCAACCCGAATGGTGAAGCAGAAATTGTAGAAGTGAAACTGACACCTGCCAGCTCGGCTCGCAAAAAGATTTTTGATTTCGATTTTTCGGAATTGGAAGTGAAAGGTCGTGGTGTGCGGGGTAATGTGATTACTAAGTATCCGGTGCGCAAAGTAGACTTCAAAGAATCGCTTGGATCAACCTTAAGTGGTTTGGATTTGTGGTTTGACGAAGCAAGTGGCCGCTTGAACAAAGACAAGCGCGGCAAGTATGTGGGCAAATTTGATGGCGATGATCAAATCTTGGCCATCACTAAAAGCGGATCGTACAAGATTACCAGCTATGAGTTAACAAACCGATACGAGCCGGAGAAAACTATCTTGGTTGAAAAATACAATGCCAAGAAGCCGATCACCGCTGTTTATATGGATGGTGAAAGCAAACAATATTTTGTGAAGCGCTTCCTGATTGAAACCAATACACTCGATAAAGAATTCGGATTTATTTCCGAAGGCATTGGCTCTCGTTTGGACTATGCGAGTACGGCCGATTCACCGGAGATCGAAGTAGATCTGATCAAAGGAAAAGGCAAAGACAAAGAAACGGAAGTAGTTAACTTGGAAGAGATTGTTGACATCAAAGGATGGAAAACCGTGGGCAATCGCTTGTCGCAATTCAAAGTGTCTAAAATCAGAGCACTCGAAGATCCGGATGATACCGGCCTGGAAGAAGGCGATATAGATAACGAATCGACTGTTGAAACCTCTAAAAGTTCTCAACCGTCAAAAAAAAAATGGGAAGAACCAGAGGAGGGAGAGCAAGCAAGCCTCTTCGGGGAAAG
>JAJTHV010000112.1 GCA_021300095.1 Flammeovirgaceae bacterium
GGATCGTTTTGCTTACCGATTTTATCCAACCGAAACTGCTCATCAAATAATCCTCTCGATTTATTTTTCATCTATTTTCTCCTTTTTCTCAAGAAACAAAATTTATAGATAATTTCGTAGGGTTTTTAGAGATACCCTTAACTTTGAAATCAGCATACTAAAATTCCATTCGTATTCTATATGCTCAGGAAGAGGAGGTTGTTATACTGTAGGTTTCTTAACATTTACACTGTTGGCACGTTTTGTGGAAGTAGAATTAGTAGTGAAAATTATTTCACCAGTAATTGCTGACTAACGGCAAAGAGCACCAGCCCCACGGTATTACGCGAGCCGGTTTTTTGAAGCAGATTGTTTCGATGTCCATCCACGGTTTTAGGACTGATAAAAAGTTTTTCCGCAATTTCTTCAGTTGTATTTTGTTGGCAGATCAACTGTAAAATTTCGATTTCGCGCTTGGTTAAATTGAGCGCGGCCGATAGGGCTTTTGGTTTGCTTCTTTTGCCCAGATTGCTTTGAATCGCTTTCAGGGCTGTTTCATTGATATAGGTACCTTTCACATGCACCGATTGAATCGCATCATATACTTCTTGAGGGTCACAGTCTTTTACTAGGTATCCGGCAGCGCCATGTTGTATCAGCTGAGAAATCAAGTTATCATCATTATGTACCGATAAGATCAACACACGTATATCTGGAAATTGCGAGCACATATCATCAGTTAATTGTAATCCATTGTATTCTATTTTACCATTGGATGGCAGAGATAGATCCACCAGCATCACATGGGGCAATTCTTTGATTGTGCGAAGTGTTTCTATTACCGAATAGCCGTCTGCGGATTCAAATACGACTTCAATATCTTTTTGATAGGATAAAATAGCTTTGAGTCCTTGCCGGAATAAAAGTTGATCTTCAACCAAGCCAACTCGAATCTTTTCTTCAGACATCTTTTTAGATTATGATAGCTTGTTGAACGTAAGCGGCACTTTGATGGAGGCAACCATACCCGATGCGGTATCATTTTCAATAGTCATGGTACCGCGAAGCGTGTTGATTCTTGCCTGCATGTTTTTAAACCCAATGCCGTCTGATTGATAATTTTCCGGAATGCCTTTTCCATCATCCCGATAGGTAAGAATCAGTACATCGTCCAATGGATCGATTTGTAAATGGATGTGCTTCGCTTCGGCATGTTTTAGCGTATTGTTGATTAACTCCATGCAAATCCGATATAGGCCAAGTTCAATCGAAGCAGGCCAGCGTTGTTGGTCATCAATAAAATGGAATTGGATGCGCACATCTTTGATGTCTTCAATTTTTTTGATGACATCTTGTAACGTTTTCACAATACCAAACATTTCCAATTGATAAGGCATCAATTCATGGCTGATTCTTCGCATGGAGTCGATGGCAATTTCAGACATGCCACGAATGCTTTGTAGTGCAGTTTTATTTTCGCCACTTAATTCTTGCTCCAGCTGAACCATGCGCATGCGCGAGATAGATAGAGTTGCCCCCAGTTCGTCATGCAGGTTAGCAGCTATTCGCTTTTTCTCTTCTTCCTGTGCGGCAATAATAGAGGTAAGTAAATCTTGCTGATGGATACTTTTGAGCTCCTCATTTTTCAGCATTTGCCGATAGAGGTTTTTTTTAAAATTTTGATTGAGCACGATTACACCGAGTGCAATCAGAAAGACTACTCCCGCAAAGGTGAGCAATGTAAAAAGAAAATTCAATTCGTTGGCCTGTGCCATAGCCCTACAAAGAAACAACAATACATGAGGATTAAAAAGAAGGAGTGGATCGCCCAAGTATACAAACTAACTTCTTTGGAAAGAAACTGTGTGATGATATCGCCAAAGTAAAAGATTAATAGGTTGGTTGAGTAGTAAATAAATAACCCGGAGTTAATCCAATTTAAGCTCTTCGCCAGATGCACCCTCTTTTCTTTCACCATGTCATTCAGCATTATGGTGTATGTAGACAATGAAAAGATGATGATGAGAACGGATTCAACGGTAAGCGCATACGAATTAAAGGTATCAATCGGCTGAATGAACAATGAATTAATAGTCGTAAAAATAAGGAAGATAGCCAAAATCATCCAGATAATGGTTGGATTAATAAACCCCTTTAGTATTTGTTGATAGAAGATGGAAATAAAGCAAAACCCTCCTGCCACATACACATGCAGAAAGGGCATATTGTTAATGCTTTGAAACCAGAATATCCGTGAGCACATTTCGATTGCAGCTGAAAAGAAAACGAACCACGAAAAAATGCGAAGTTCATGGGATAGTTGACGGTAAATGAATAACGTATAGATAGTTAGAATCAATAACGGGATAAAAGCAAACTTGACAATAATGAATGAAATATCCATTTTGATGTATCTATTGATTCAATGGGCTGCCGTTAGGACAGGTGTTCGGGCAGGGTGCTGAAAAGTCAAGCACATAACTTCCGTTTGTGGTTCGTGCATCTGAGATATCGCGCAATCCTGGTTTGTGTGGGCCTTTCAATATCACATCTGAACCAGCCACTCCACTGGTGATTGAGGCACCCTCTACCGGAGTTAAGAAGATACGAAATTTGTTGTTTTCATCCATTCCTAAGTAAATGCGCGCATGCGTATATTTTACTTTTGTTTTTGCCGGTAAGCCGAGGGATTCTAATAGATCGGCCGCTCGGATGGTAAATGATTTAATGGGCACCGAGTCTTTCAGTACTTCTTTCGCAATGGAGTCGTATCGGTGAATATATTGAACAGCAGAATCGAGATCCAGGGCATACTCGGCTATAGTTTGCTCTTTTTGTTGGGTGCAGCCGATCATGAATATCAGCGGCAGGAATAGAACGAAGTAGTTTTTCATAATTGGATTTTGACTTTTAGTACAACGATACTACGAATTGATTAATAAATATAGCTAGGCCGCGCAATACGGCAAAAACCGAATAGAAATACTCGCCAATAATCCAAAAACAGGTAGAAATACCTGCTTTTAAGATCGGGTAATAACCTGCATGTTTTGAATAGTTGTGAATGTCAAATTTGTTGAAACAAAAGCAACGAAGAAATTTCATAGCAAAGGCGCACATGATCTACCAGGCCCTAGATACCGTAGCAACAGAATTGAACAACTACTTGGTAGCGCGATTCAATAAAGGTGGACAAAAGGCAGCCGTGCTCAACGCTATTGTGGGGCAGGATGGAAGCATTGCCGAGAATAGCCGTGACCGGATTGTGCTCTCTTTAATTAATCTGGAACACGAGACCGCCATGCAGTTTAACCCTATCTTCTTTCAGAACAAAGAGAAAACTAATACGAAAAAACCAGAGAATCTGCCATACAATTTTAACTTAGATGTGTTGGTGACAGCTGTATTTGATGCGCCTAACTACGATGAAGGACTGAAGCATCTATCAGAAGCGATCTATTTCTTTCAAACGAAGAATATATTCAACATCGAAAACACGCCCCAGTTAGGCATCGGCATACAAGAACTCACTTTTGAATTGATCAAATTGAGTTATCACCAAGAGCACAGCTTGTGGGGCGCCATTGGTGCCAAGTATATGCCATCAGTTTTATTTAAGATACGGATGCTTTCATTTCAAAGCTGCCAGTTGGTAGATGTACCGCAGATTGCCCGAATTGCTCCTGCCAAAGATAAAAGTTCAATCACCGATTTAAATCCATCTCACACACTTCAAAATTAATTGCTCAAACTATGATTACAAATGCTTTAGTTACGCCAGGTGTTTACATTAATGAGGTAAATGCTTTTCCCAACTCCGTGGTGCAGGTGGCCACAGCCATTCCGGCCTTTATTGGCTACACACCGCAAGCCGCCTATGAAGGCAAGTCGTATGTAATGAAACCGACACGAATTACTTCGATGAAGGATTTTAGTGCATTCTTTTCATACCCCGATACGCAGGCCAAGCAATATTCGCCTTCGTATTTTTTAACGAAGCAGAAGAAAGCACCGGCAGCCGGAAAATCGTATTCCTTCAATGGCGACATCTACACGCTTGAACCTGACCCAGGCACCATCTATTATCTCTATAATAGTGTGCAGATGTTTTTTGAAAATGGCGGCAGCGTAGCCTACATCGTTTCGCTGGGCCCCTACGGAACCGCTACCAATTCAGCAATTAATCCGGGCGATGAAATTACCAACATGAATGTAAAGCTGGCCGACTTTAAGTCTGCTTTGCAAGCATTGAAAAAGTTTGAGGACGTGACCATGTATGTAGCACCGGAGTCCACCTTACTGTCGGATGGTGAGTATTCTACCTTACTGGAAGAAATGTTGCTGCAAGCTAATAATATGCAAACGTTTATGACCATAGTTGATGTGAAAGGCGGACGCGAACCGGATCCCCAATTGTGGTTAGATGATATCGCCAATTTCCGAAATGCTACCGGTAATAATTACTTAAAGTATGGAGCAGCCTATTATCCCTATTTGAAAACCACCGTGATGTCGATTGATGATGTAGACTACACCAACATCAACGGAGGCGATGTATCCACCCTGATGGATCTCTTGAATCCGGCCGCCAAACCGGATCCCATAACAGCTAAAATCATTAACTCCATCAAGGCCGGTAATTCACTTTCGGTGACTCAAAATAATCAGGCGCTCATGATGGCCAGCAAAACCTATGCGCATTTGTTAGCCATCGTACTCGAACAAATAAATACATTACCACCCAGTGGCATCGTTGCTGGTATCATCAGTCAAGTCGATGGAGACAAAGGTGTCTGGAATGCCCCTGCCAACGTTTCGCCCGTAGGTGTCACTGATCTCACTATTCAATTGGATGAAGAGGATCAAGGGGGATTGAATGTGGATGCAGTAAGTGGTAAATCCGTCAATGCATTCCGCTTCTTCAATGGCCAGGGAGTGTTGTTGTGGGGTGCTAGAACACTGGATGGCAACAGCCAGGATTGGCGCTACATCAACGTGCGCAGAACGGTTACCATGATTGAGCAATCGGCTAAGCTTGCTTTGCGCAACTATGTGTTTGCACCCAATGTGTCCAACACCTGGAGCACCGTAAAAAGTATGTTGACCAACTTCTTAACCAATGTATGGAAAGAAGGAGCCTTGCAGGGATCATCCCCCGATGCTGCGTTTCAGGTACAGATAGGACTGGGAGTAACGATGGATCCGCAGGATATACTCGATGGATATATGCGTGCCACCATTCTCATTGCCGTTACACACCCTGCTGAATTTATCGTATTGTCGGTAGAGCAACAACTGGCTAAATCTTAAATCATTTCTACAGATTCATTAAAATTTAAAAACATACTATTATGGCAGATAATAATGGAACAACACAAGGCACTCCTTGGCCCACCCCCAAGTTTAGATTTTCTGTTGACTGGGGTACAAAACAAACCAACTTAGCCTTTCAGGAAGTATCGGGCTTAGATGCCGAAACACAGATCATTGAATACCGCGATTCAAACAGTCCTGTTTTTTCTACGGTAAAAATGCCCGGCATCGCTAAGTATGGAAACGTAACCATGAAGCGCGGCATTTTTGCGAATGACGCTTTATTCTGGACTTGGTACAGTCAGATAAAAATGAATACCATCGAGCGATTGGCGGTGATCATTAAGCTGTTGGATCAAAGCGGTGAAGTGGTAGTAACATGGACGTTGAATAACGCATGGCCCACGAAAGTCAGCGCTACCGATTTGAAGTCGGATGGCAATGAGGTGGCGATTGATAGCATTGAAATTGCACACGAAGGTTTGACGATTAAATACGGCAAATAATTCATGGCCAATTTCTATCCCCCCGGTTCTTTTTACTTCGCAGTGAGTTTCAGCGGCATTACGGCAAAGATTGACGCAGCCTTTCAGGAGGCCAGCGGCATCAATGCCGATATGGAAACAGAAGAAGTGGTGTGTGGGGGAGAGAATCGCTTCAAGTATAAATTGCCTACGGCAATGAAGTATGGCAACCTGACGCTGAAGAGAGGTTTTGTTACGAGCGATTCAGACTTGGCCAAATGGTGTAGCGACACATTGGGTAATGGATTCAATACACCCATATCACCTAAAACCATTACCGTTAAGTTATTGAACGCGGAAGGGAATACGTTGGTGAGCTGGGATTTTATCAATGCCTACCCGGTTAAGTGGGGCGTATCAGAATTTAAGTCCACCGAAAGTACCTATGTGGTCGAATCATTGGAGTTCGCTTATAACTACTTCACGAAAGATTAGCCATGCCCATTGAGATACGAGAGCTGATCATTCGCACCCATGTAACCGATGAAGACATGGCTCGCAAGAAGAAAGAAAAACCTTCTCTCCAATGGAATGAAAAAGAGATCATTGAGCGCTGTGTGGAAAAAGTAATGCGCAAGCTAGAAAGGAAAAAGGAACGATAATCTATGAAAGACGCAAGCGGACGACTGCAATACTTAACGCTGATTGGATACAAAGACAATGCGTTCAGCAATAAGATCGATTCGTACAGGGCATTGATCAATCCGGATAAGTACACGCAGAGCTATGAGATTGCTTTTAATGAAGAACAGGGGATCGGTACTTCCAATGCCAGCATCAAGTACAAGAAGTCGGCACCGCAAGGAGTAAACTTTGAATTGATTTTTGATGGAACAGGTATTCTGTCATCATCCCGCACGGATGTGCAATCCGAGATTACCAAACTGAAGAAGATTGCGTATGATTATAACGGAGATATTCACAAGCCCAATTACCTCAAACTCATTTGGGGTAAGGGACTTAGTTTCCCTTGCCAGCTTACTTCTCTGAGCATTAACTACACGCTGTTTAAATCCGATGGTTCGCCCTTGCGGGCGAAGGCCAGTGTCTCCTTTAAAGAATATCAAAATCCGAAGAAGGTAGCAGCACATGCCGATGCTAAATCTCCAGACATGACGCATGAATGGATGGTGCGGGTGGGTGATAATTTACCCATGCTGTCTCATAAAATTTATGGCGATAGCAGTCAGTATTTGAAAGTAGCCGCTTTTAATAAGCTCGATAATTTCAGGTATCTGGTGCCGGGTACTACTATTTATTTTCCACCCTTGATCTAAGCTTATGCCTGCATCACCTGTTGTTGCCACCAGTGATTTAGTGACGTATACCATTAAGATCAATGGACAATCCATTGATACTTCTTTTCAGGTAGTGTCGGTGATGGTGAACAACCAAATGAATCGCATTCCTTTTTGTGAGATTGAAATCCTGGATGGAAATGCAGACTCAGAAGATTTCCCCATCAGCGATGGAAGTGCATTTATTCCTGGTAACAAGATGGAAGTCATGGCCGGATATGAAAGTGGCACACAGACGATCTTCAAGGGATTAATCGTAAAACATTCCATCCGAATCAAAAAGAATGAAGGCCCCGTGTTGGTCGTGATTGGTAAAGATGCAGCTGTGAAGATGACAAAGGTTCGGAAGAATGCCTACTTTACAAACACTACAGATAGCAGTATTCTATCCTCCATCATAGGTAAATACGGATTGTCGGCAGATGTATCTTCGACTACTCCGCAATTAAAGGAAGTCATTCAATACTATGCCACCGATTGGGATTTTGTATTGGCGCGTGCCGATGTGAACGGGATGGTGACCATCGTGAACAACGGCAAGGTAAGCATTCAATCGCCCGCTAGCATTTCTGACACCGTGCTGACGCTTACCTACGGCATCGACATTTTTGAATTCGATGGCGAAGTAGATGCCGAAAATCAATTCAAATCAGTGAAGTCCTCGGCATGGGATATGAAAGGGCAGGCCATCACATCACAATCGCAATCACCTACCGATTTCCAAGCAGGTAATCTTTCTACCTCTACACTTTCCGGTGTTTTAAATCTGGATTCGTTTGATCTCCAGACCGGTGGCTTTTTAGAAAGTGATATGTTGACTACCTGGGCGAAAGCAAAAGCGATCAAAAGTACCTATGCAAAGATGACTGGCACAGTTCAGTTTCAAGGCAGTGCATCCGTATCGCCCGGTGTGTTAATTGAATTGAAAGGAGTAGGAGAGCGGTTCAACGGCAAAGGGTTTGTATCGGGCGTACGGCATGAATTGCACGAAGGCAATTGGATCACAACAGTTACCCTTGGTATTTCACCGGATTGGTTTACGGAGCAACTCAAAGTTGAAGCACCTCTTACCTCCGGCCTATTACCCGGTGTGCAAGGTTTACAGATTGGAATTGTCAAACAGCTCAATTCAGATCCTGAAAATGAACTACGCGTAAAACTTGATTTGCCTTTGGTAGGCACGGCCGGAGAAGGAGTGTGGGCGCGATTGGGAAACGTATATGCCTCTTCGGGTTTTGGTTCTTTTTTTTATCCCGAAGTGAATGATGAAGTAATCGTAGGGTTCTTCAATGACGATCCGCGCTATCCGGTTATACTCGGTTCATTGTACAGCAGTGGTCGCGCACCTGCCTTTACACCGGATGAGCAAAACAATACCAAAGCATTGGTTACGCGCACCAAGATGAAAGTGGAGTTTCAGGAAGACAAAAAGATCATCACCATTACAACACCTGCGAACAATCAAATTGTACTGAGTGATGAAGCGAAGAATATAAAATTATCCGATGAGAATAACAATTCCATCACCATGTCAGCCAGCGGTATTGAAATTAAAAGCGCGTCAGCGATTACGATCAATGCCGCTACCAACTTAACCATGGAAGCAGCAACCGGAGCTTCGTTGAAAGTATCCGGTGGAGATTTGTCCATGCAGGCACTTACTATCTCCAATGAAGCACAATTGTCGTACAAGGCGCAAGGCAACGCTTCTGCACAACTGACAGCAGCAGGAGAAGTAAAAATTCAAGGAGCGATTGTCATGATCAACTAAAAAATAAATGAGAACCAACACCTTATACTACTGATATGCCACCCGCAGCACGACTCACCGACTTTCACCAATGCCCCATGATTACACCGGGTTTGCCACCGATTCCCCACGTAGGTGGCCCGGTGGTTGGACCCGGGCAGCCCACGGTATTGATTATGAAATTACCCGCTGCTACGCTGGGTGATATGCTTGTTTGTGTAGGTCCACCCGATACCATTGTGAAAGGTTCTTCTACTGTGTTGATCGGAGGGAAGCCGGCCGCGCGCATGGGCGATACGACTGCACATGGAGGAACGATTATGTTGGGGGCCATGACTGTGATGATTGGTGGTTAATAATTATGACTGAACGCAATGAAAAAAGCTAAATCATTTTTAGGACAAGGCTGGGCGTTCCCTCCTGAATTTCTACAGGATGTTAATTCTGTTGCACTTTCAGCCGAAGAGGAGAACATCCAACAAAATCTTCACATTCTGTTTTCTACGCATTGCGGAGAACGTTTCATGAACAATGGATACGGCACCATTTTACAATCCTTGCTTTTTGATGACCCCGATGCAAACATGTATAGTACTATTCAGGATACTATTCGCGATGCCGTTATCCTCTACGAGCCACGGGTGAAACTGGAAGATGTTCAGATTGAATCCGATCCGAAGAATCAAAGCAAAATCATGATTACGGTGAGTTACACCGTAGTAACGAATAACAGCCGCAGAAATTTTGTATATCCATTTCATCTAATCGAAGGCACGAATCTGAATCAATAGATTGAAAACTCCCTTCGACATATCGCCCTTTATCAAAGGAACCTTGCAAGGAAGGCAAACACCCGCTGCGCTGGCTACGAATCATTTTCTGGTAGACGAACGCAGTCAATTGGATTTGATGGCGTATGCAACGCAGATTAGTTGTGCATTGGATTTTCATACCCTCAACGGTTCGGTGAAAGGTACTTGGGAATCTTTTTTACTTTCAGATGTAACGATGTTAAGTGCGCGTATCGCCACGACTAATCGCGTGAACAACTACAATCAATTTATTGCTCTTTATGAGGCCGCAAAAGATCAGGATCAGCAAAAGGAAGACTATTTACCTTCTTTGTTTGCACTAGGTTTTGAGGTAGCTATTCAAATCGATGGTTGGTATAAACTATCCAAGCAAAATTTTTCGGTGAGCTCCATCGCGACCTATTTAACCGACCTTATCGTGTCCGTAGGTAGTAAAATAGTGAATGAGTTTTTTCGCTTGTATCGATCGTTGCAAAACAGTACACCGTTTGCGGAGCCATCCAATTTGCAAATGCTTTACCAGTTAGATCCGGCATGGAAATTCAATCCGCCTTTGGAGATTTCGTCTCAGCAATCAGAACTGTTGAAGAGGGTTCAGACTTCGGGACAGCAGTTATTTAGTTTGCAATCGGATATTATTCATTGGGCGAAAGAGGTGTTTGAGAAATCACTTTTACGGAAGAATATTCCACCTCATATCGGTTTATTGCTCACCTACCTGGATCTGTTTCAAGAACAACAAAAGGCCATCAATACCATTACCCAACGTCATTTAGATTTTTATTATAAGTCGGTATTGAAGGCGGAGAAAAAATCAGCGTCACCTGACCAGACATTAATTTCGGTTGAACTCGCCAAAGGTATTGACAAGTTGTTGTTGCCGAAAGGCACCGCATTATCGGGTGGAGTTGATGCGAAGGGAGCGCCAATCGTGTTTGTGGTAAAAGAAGATACAGCAGTTACGTCCGCCAAGATCGCCACTTATCTCACATTAAATCTTCCGAGTGAAGATGTGAACATTGGTACTACAGACATGAGCTTGGCCACTGTTACTAATTTTAGCGAATTAGGAAACGCAGCATGGCCGCTGTTTGGCGGTGGGCTATCGACAGGCAACTGGTCAACACAAAGTACAACACTTGGCTGGGCATTTTCATGTTCTGATCTTCTTTTAGCGCAGGGAACAAGGTCAGTCACCATTGAATTTTCTTTTCAATCACTGGATCAAGATGGATTAGTGGGAATTGATCTCAGCAGCTTTTTTGATATAAAGCTAACCGCCAAAGAAGGATGGCATACGGTTTCCATTGATAAGGTGCATTATGAAAAGAACCAATTGATACTCTCATTTTTATTGACGCCTTCCGATCCGTCTATCATTTCGTATGATGGGAAGATTCATGGAGCGGGATATAACTCTTCGTGGCCTGTTTGTGCAATCACGTTGGCTGCTGATGGAAAAAGAAAGTATGCGATGTTAACTAAACTGCGCGTCAGTGATCTTTCCATCACCACCGATGTGAAAGGAGTTTGTGATTTCTTGATTGAGAATGAATCGGGTAAACTTCCCACTACGGCTCCCTTTATTCCTTTCAACGAACCCTTACCCGGAAGCAACTTGTATATTGGTGGCCAAGAGTTTTTTGTAAAGAAGCTAACACAGTTTGACCTCACGATTGTGTGGGATAAGCTACCTGCGAGCTTTCAAGAATATTACAGTGCTTATAATAGCTATTATCAGAACAATGATGAAAAGAAACGCAAGGCGGTAAGCTATACAACACCTTCCACCGGACAAGAGGAGATCTTACGCAATCAATCGTTCAAAACAAAAATCTATGAATTAGATGGCGATCGATGGAAAGCTGTTTCCAAAGAAGGAGTTAACCGCGCGGAGTATTGTTTGTTTACAGACGATGTGACACCACAGATGAGTACCTCCATCAATGAAAGTCCATTTGTAAAAAACAAGCAGAAGGTTATTTCGCTAAAAGGACCCTTTCGATTTAATCCGCTCTTGCCAGCTTATACTGGCCTTAATAATAATCTTCGCGAAGGTTTTTTCTGTCTTTCACTTTCTTCACCCAGTCAAGGGTTTGGTTGCGTAGAGTATCCAATCATCGTATCCAGTGTCACCTTGGACAATAGTGCTGCTTTGATGCACAACGCTCGCACATTCCCGTTTAGGCTATCTGGCAAGTGGCCCATCAAACCGTTACCAGCTATTCCTTATGTTCCTAAAATGAAAGGAATGGAAGTAGGTTATCACTCTTCGCAGACTTACCGACTGGATCAAACATCGGCTTCCATGAAGTGGTATCATCTTCATCCGTTAGGGGTTGAGACTATTGATGTTTCAGAGGAACTTCCGGAACTACTTCCCAACTACAGCTCGCAAGCCTATGCCTATTGGGGTGTAGATACTTTATTGCCTAACACCAACTTGTCAATCATCCTAGTGATTGAAAGCGAAGCAAAGTCAATAAGTCAGGCTACTTCCAATGACTTTACTTTTGAATACATGAGTACCCATGGCTGGAGAAAACTGATGCTGGTGTTCGATGGTACAGAGGGTTTTCAACGATCAGGTGAAATCAAATTCTCGGTTCCAATGGATTTAGCTAAAGGAGGGGTTTATATGCCAACTTCCCTTTATTGGCTGCGATGTGGACAAAAGACATATTCAAAAATTAACAGTAGCTTCCTCTCCACACAAGCTGTTTCATTGGTGCGTGAAGTGTCTGAGCAATACGACTATCAACCTCTCAAAGCTGATTCGATCACGAAATTGATTGGTTCGGTGCCGGGTATCAAAAGTGTAAAACAACCCCTGCCTAGCTTTGGTGGAGTACAGCTACCTACTGATGCGGAATACTACAGCGCAGTGTCGGGTCGGTTACGTCATAAGCGAAGGGTCATTACATTGAGTGATGTTGAAACCATTCTGTTAGATGAGTTTCCGCAGTTATATAAAGTAACAGCTTTGCCTGCGGCATACGGAAACGTTGCGCAATCGGGATTAGTACGAGTGATGATTATACCTTATACTGATTCTCTCGCGAGTGATAGATATCAACCGATCGCATCGCAAGAGCTGATGTTAAGCGTCTTTGATTTTTTGAAAGAGATCGGAATACCATCGGTGTGTTATGAAATTTCAAATCCCGATTTTGTTGAGTTGAAAATAACCTGCCAGGTGCAGTTTAATCAACCCAACAAAGAGCAGGTATTAGCCGAGCAGTTGAATAATGAATTGAATAATTTCTTGAGTCCTTGGATGAAAGGGAACACACAGACCTATTCAGCTACGGAAAATCTCTCAGGCAGTATGTTGTATTCTTTTATACAATCGAGAGGGTACGTGCGGGAGATTGAAGAGTTTAGCTATTTTCTTTTTGATTCCAATCATGAAGAATCAGGCGATGGGATAGCTGTGTCTCCACAAACATTAATCATCCCCGACAAGCATCATACGATTTACTCCGGCAGTAAGCAGGAGACTTTGGAAGAGGAAGAAGATTTGCGCATTGGTGAAACGTTTTATATAAACCCCTGACACCATGCCTGCCCAATCAAGAGAACAGTTAAAGAAATATTTCCGCAATGGCGCTTTGGTCAGGGAAGAATACTTTGCTGATCTGATTGACTCTACCGTTAATAAAATCAGTGATAAGGTAGAGCCCACCTCAGACAGTGGCTTAGGTCTTGCCCCTTCAGAAACAGGCAAACGATACCTTTCCTTTTTTAAGGATACTGCGAGCGAGAAGAATAACACACCGTCATTCGCTGTCCATGCCGTAGGTAATCAGCAAGAAGTGCTCTCCATTGGAATTCCCGGCACTATAAAAAAAGATGAATTAAAAAGTGTGGTTGCATTTAAAACTTTCACTAGTTCGGTGGGAGTAACAAATGCCCGGATCGGTATTAACACGGTGAATCCTGTTTGTGATTTAGAGGTGAATGGAAGTATAGGTATGCGCAATCGAATTGGTCGTTATTATGACACCACCATTGATTACAATCAGGTAAAGGCAGACGGACATTGGCATAAGATACTGACCAACCTGAGCGGGTTCACATCATTTGAAATCATCTGTGCAGTCAATGAACCGGACGGAAAATATGCGATGTATTATACGGTGTTGACCATTGCCAAAGAATCGAACAAACGAATCAGTGCCATCAGCCAGCAATACAAATGGTGGTGGCAGCGATTGCAAGTGCGATGTGTGAAAGAGAGGAAAGGAGTTTATGGAATTGAGATACGAACAGCTGTAAAGTACAATGGCTCACCTATCATTTATAATCGAATAACCAGACTATGGAACTGACCGACTCCATACAACAAAACGCGATTGCTCGTGCAGAGCAATATCCCTTGTACAAGGATTATGCGGCTTTGTTGAAGCTCGCGTATGAACGCATTGCTGCTTATTCAGGTGACGTGTGGACAAATTACAACGATTCAGATCCGGGCATTACTATTTTACAAAACCTTTGCTATGCATTAACTGAATTAGGAAATAAAGCCGATACACCGATAGCGGATATATTATCAGGCTCGGAAGATCGCATCCACTACGCAGATCATTTTCATACTCCGTTAGAAATTCTTCCCGTCAATCCGGTTACGAAGAAAGACTTTTGTAAAGTAATCCTAAACGACATCACCGAGATAAAGCAAGTTTATCTTATTGTCAATAGAACATTTCTGAATGGGTTAATCATTCGTCCTTATTTTGAATTAAAACCGGAATACCTTTTGGAAGATAAAGAGGATCAGGAATTAAATAAAGCAATGGGCAAAAGAGTCAATCAACTCTTGGTTCAGCGATCCAATCTGGGGCAGTTGTTTGATACGGCAAAAATGCTGAGTGCTGTTCGCCTTTGCATACAAGGTGAGATTACGTTCGAGAAAAATGTAAATATAGAGAAGGTGATGGTCGAGATCATCTTTGCCATCAATAATCTGTTGTCTCCCTATCCGGTTTACAAAAGTTATAATCAGTTAGCAGAGCAGGGTAGGGCTTTGCCTCAACTTCTGGAAGGACCGTACCTTTCTGGAGGTTACATTGAAGATGACAGTATTCAATCGAAGCGGACAACGATTACGATGCAAGAGATTAGCGCAACCGTGCTGTCTTTGCAAGGCATCGAACGAGTTTTATTAAAGAGTATATCATTAACAGGAAATGTTATTGAATCCAACCGAATCGACTACAATTTTGAAACAGCTCCCTTTGTCGACACGGACAGTTTTTTGAATGCCACTATTTTGGTAGCCAACAAGCCAATA
>JAJTHV010000370.1 GCA_021300095.1 Flammeovirgaceae bacterium
AAATCATATAAAATTTATTTCAGTGGAAAGCTTTGATCTAAATGTCCTGAGGGATTGGCAAGATTCCGGATTAAGAATTTTCGAATGAAGGGTGTATTATAATAAAAGAGGCACCATTTTAGATGCCTCTTAAAATCAAATCACGAAATGAAACTTAGCTGGCCGGGTCAGCTGGAGTGTTGGGGTTGTTGTCTCTTTCTGAAAAAGGATAAGGAAGAAAATCACGGCCACGTTCACTGGCTGGTCTACCAAATCTTCTGCTGTCTTCCAAGCGCATCCCGGTAAGGTAAAGTTCAATGCAACGTTGTTTATAAATTTCAGTGAGAATATCCGCCTTGGTATTGGGTCCGCTATAAGCAGGTTGATTGGCTGCTATGCCCCAGGCATCTCCCGCTGCCACTTTTTGTAAAATTTTATTAAGCTCAATGGTAGCGTTTGCTAAATCATCTTTACGGGCGTAAGCTTCCGCCTTGATCAGAGTAATTTCACCTCCGCGATAGATTGGCAAGTCGCTATTATTGGCTGTGAAAAAACTTGCTTTCGCTAAATTGACAGTGCCTGTTCCACCAGTAGGATTAATGAAGAAAGCTATTCGCCCATCATTGGTAGGTGTCTGTAACGCAAGAGGGAGGCTAAACTTGTTATCCAATGGCTCACACACATTTCGATTCGAAAAACTGGTTTCAAACAAAGCATTACGTGTCAGGTCATCGTGTGTAAACTTAGATTTAACACTCACTGCTAAGTTAACAAGGTTAGCAGCAGCCAATGCCTTATCATTGTTTCCTGCCATTAAAGCATAACGAGCAATAAGCGCATTGATCGTATTTGCATAATCAATCCCACTTACGATGCGTGAAGTAAAAGCCGCAGAGATGGGAGCTTTTGCTAACTCAACAGAGGCTGCCTCTAAAATTGCAATAGCTTCATTGAGCACTTCCACTCTTGTTACAAAAGGAGCTGCCGTTTGCGTTTTGATCGGGGCTTTTTCCCAAAACATCGCCAAGTTGCCAAGAGCCATCGCTTTGAAAATAGTAGCATGTGCCTGCAGTGCTCCTTTCGTTCCCTGATCGGTAACAATATTCAAATTGTTCAAAATCAAATCTGCATTTGATTTAATTAGGTTGGATTGATTCCATAGATTCGAAATAACGCCATTATTACCTATTACACTTCCGCCACCTTGCATTAAATTTTGTTCATCCGTATTCCCGGCATTTAACACAATCAGCTCTTTCGATAATAGGCCACCGGTAGTTGGTAGAGTATAATTAGGAGAAACCCGGCTAATGGAATATTTATACTGAAGACCATTGGCTAGTGTAATCAAACCTGTTACATCATTAACCACTTGGGTTTGACTGGCAGCGCTCGGATTTAGATACTCTTGATTACAAGAAGAGAGCATCAGAACCGAGGTAATAAAGAATAGTGAAAATATCTTTTTCATAGCTTTATAGATTGTGCATTAAAAAGTAAATGTTAACTGCATTTTGTATGATCTTGGAATAGGCACGTTACCAAAATCTACACCTCTAATCCGGTCGCTATTCCCGCCAGCGTTTGTTTCCGGATCGTAGCCATTATAGCTGTCCCATGAAATGAGGTTCCTTCCGGCAAATCCGATATTGATATTATTGATCCCTTTCAACGGGCTCTTCAAATTATACGATAATCCAATTTCACGTAACTTTACATACGCACCATTATCTACGCGCCATTCTTCAATCGGGCCAATAGCAAAGATATAGCCGCGGACAATCTCTCCTTTCATTTCTTTCTCAGCGATGGGTCCGATACCAACATTCTCTCTGGTTCTTTTGTCGGCATTAAATACACTTACACCCTGAACAAAATCCAACAAGAAGTTAAAGCTTAGATTTTTGTATGTCAGATTGCTCGCAATTGATCCAGTCCAATCCGGGTTTGGATTTCCTATAATGGTGCGAACACTTGAGGTGCCGGCAATAACAGGTTGCCCGCTTCCATCTCTGACGGGAACATAAGTGAGTGGCGTAGCCGAGTTTTGAGTGCCTCGTTCTGATTGCAAAAATCCTTGGGGTGTAAGCACCGGATTTCCTTTCGAATCCTTTGCAATAGTAGTTCCATAGAATACGCTAGCCGGAGCGCCCTCAATTAAGAATACCGGAGCACCGGCTGAATTTGAAATCGAAATGGTTGGGCTTCCCAATTTTGTCACTTTATTTCTATTCTGATTGTAGATAAAAGTCACATCCCAAGATAAATTCTCAGTTTTGATTGGGTTGATATTCAATAATATTTCAAAACCATTGTTTTCCATCGTTCCAACATTGTTCACGATGTTTAATCCGCCTTCGGATGATGCCAAACCACGGCTAACTACTAAGTCAGTAATATTTTGATTGTAGAACGTAGCTCCGAGATTTATCCGGTTCCTCCAGAACGCCAAATCAGTACCAAATTCAAACTCTGTCATTCGTTCCGGTTTTACATTTGGATTTGCTAACTGTGAACTTGGAACAATCGTGTTCCTTCCTAAGAAGCCCACGGGTTGAAATTGCCAGAGTCTGGCAAATGGATCTAATCCAACCAAATTTCCTGCCTGACCCCAAGAAGATCTTATTTTTACTGAACTAATGATGTCATTAGTTAATCCACTTTTCCAGAATTCCATATCAGAAACCACTAAACTACCACTGATTTTAGGATAGGTTTGTGTTCTCTGACTTTCTGAGAAGATAGAAGATTGATCTCTCCGAATCGCTCCAGTTAAAAACGCATAGTTTCTGTAACCCAATGTAGCTTGTACAAAATATCCATTTAGGCTGTATTGCGGAAGACCATAACTTGCTGTTACTGTAGTGCTAGTAGCACCACTTACGGTTTCAATGAAGGGGGCCAAACCCTCACCACTGGCGCGTTGTAATTCTACTCGCTGGTATTGATAGCTTGCACCAGCAATCGCATTTAGTTTAATATCCTTCGTTAATTGCCGCTCATAGGAAATATTTAAATCCGTATTAAACAGTAAAACGGAGTTACTGGCATTGGCCGCATAACCAGTAGGATAACGCTCTAATGGCAAACCGGCTGTTGCCTGATACGGATACGGTTTAATTAAGCTTCGGCCATTTTGAGTATATGTATCCACACCTACTATCCAATCGATCCCCAAACCTTTTATTGGTGTCAGATTCAATTGCAAGTCATTAATGGTTCTGTTAATGGACTGTGTAAAATTCATGTCCTCTATTGTTGAAAGAGGGTTCACTCGAGTAGGCTCTACTGCCAATAATTTTCCTGCCCCATCTCGCTGGTTAATGTTATAAATATTGTTTGTAATGTTTACGGAGTTGATGGGGCTATAAAACACATTTCCATTTGCTTTTTCATTCGAAAATGAATTGGCATAGGAAAGTCCGACACTTAACTTGGCCCAATCAGCCAATCGTTGCTCAATTCTGGCGCGCAAACTGTAGCGCGTAAAATCTGTACCCTTGATTATACCCTCATTCTTAGTATATGAAACGGAAGTAAAGTACTGTGTCTTGTCATTTCCACCATTGATGGATAAGTTGTTATCAGTTCCATATCCTTTTTGAAAAATCTGATCCTGATAATCATAGCGAGTAACATCCACTAAATTGGTTCTTAAATTACTTACAACTCCATCACGTGTTACAGCAGTAAATGTCTCTCCAGGCTGTGGCACATACGTGGCCAATTGTGCATTCGACAATGCGGCAATAGGATGCAATCGTAAAGATGAAAAACCAAATTGTTTACCATAGGTAGTAATCGGCACTTTCTTACGGAGCTCATTCATGGTTACACTCGTGGTGAAAGAAATACGAGGAGCTCCTTGCTTTCCCTTTTTGGTCGTAATCAAAACAACACCATTCGATGCCCGTGAACCATATTGAGCTGCAGCCGCAGCACCACTAATTACGCTAATGGTTTCTATGTCTGCCGGATTAATATCAGTCATCCTGTTATTACCCAAAGTAGCCTCACCTGCCTGATTCGTAAGCGCAGTTTGAGAAACGTTTGCAGTGGAGTTACTTACAATTACCCCATCGATTACATATAAGGGGTCTGATGGACCGGAAAGTGATTTAACGCCTCTCAATCGGATTGTCATTCCACCTGCAGGATCTCCGGAGTTTTGAGTTATTTGGGCTCCTGGCACCTTACCTTGAAGTGCGCTAAACAAATCACTACTACCGGCTTTTTCTAAGGTTGATGCATTTACTGTAGAAATTGTATTTCCCAACTCACGCTTCGCTTGTTTCAATGTAGAACCCGTGACCACCACTTCATCCAAAGACTGAAAATCAGGTTTCAAAGAAATTGAGAGTGGTGCAGTTGAACCATTGGATGTGTTCACATCAATGGTCGTAGATGCATAACCAACAAAACTTATAGCAAGTTTTAGGGGACCTCCCCCCGCATCAACAGTAATCGAAAAGTCACCATTCACATCGGTAACAGTTCCGGCTGTTGTTCCTACTACCAAGACGGATGCGCCTGGTAGCCCCTGAAGTGTTTCGCTGTCTGTTACTTTACCTGTAATGGTCACCGACTGCCCTTGCGCCATTGCGGCCGAAAAGGCAAACACCAAAGCCAGTCCTAAATATTGTAGACTGCGCTTTCTGAATGTGTAAAATTTTAGCATGTAGAAAGTGGGTTAAATTAATTGGATTCATTTACTGCGTTTTTCAAAACCGCAAAAAACCGTAAACTTGATTTGAATTTGCGTTTTTTTTCGACAATTACAATAAGTTATCCTGCAAATTTTGTAAAATCGTGCAACTTCCCTAAACCCCATGCTTCGAGAAGAGCGCTACAACTATATTGTAAATGAGGTCAAAATCCGAAACAGGGTGTTGCTCACCGACATTGCGCGAAAACTCAATGTATCTGAAGATACCATCAGGCGCGACTTGAATCACCTCGATGAGCAGGGCAAAATCAAAAAAGTGCACGGTGGCGCGATTTCCAGTTCCTTTCATCTTTACAGTTATCGCGAAGATCAGATCTATGCACACGAACATAAATCTACTATCGCTACGAAAGCGGTCAAACTCCTCCACGAAAATTGTGTGGTATTAATGAGTGGTGGAACGACTAACTTAGAACTGGCTCGATTGATTCCCGACAATATTAGTCTTACTGTTTTTACTCCCAGTTTACCGGTTGCCATGCAATTGATCGCCCATCCTTTGGTTGAAACTATCTTTATTGGAGGCCGTCTTTCGAAAGATGCGCAAATTGCTTTAGGCGGTGATGCCATCCGAACACTTTCGCACTTAAAAGCCGACATCCTTTTTATGGGTACGGGGAATTTGGATCTGGAATCTGGCTTAACCGAATTTGACTGGGAAGTGGTTCAGTTAAAAAAAGCAATGATGGAATCTGCCAAAAAAACAGTGGTGCTTACCATCTCCGAAAAAATAAATTCTTCTCAGCGATTCAAAATCTGCGCCACCAGTGAAGTGCATACACTCATTACTGAGTTAGAAACATCGCATACGCTCTTGGCACCCTTTCGGGAAAAAGGTTTGGAACTGATGTAGCGTAATTTATTCAACCCGGAAAAGAAATTTTTCCCATCGAAACGGATGGAATTCCTTCGCGGTTCCGACCGAACGAAACACCGCCTCCACAAATACTTTCATTGGCCAAAGTGGCAAACAGCACGGCTTCTTTTGCATCGGGATTTATACCAAGATCGGTGGTAGTTAAAAATCTCGCGCCTTTCAATTGACTTTGAATCCGCTCCATCAGTAAGGGGTTGTGCATACCACCACCACTGGAATATATGACTGGATTCGAGCTGTTGCTTATTGTCTTCTTCATCGCATCGACAATGGTATCGGCTGTGAGTTGATTGAGTGTGGTCATACAATCTTCCACTGTCAATTGAAGTGTGTTTGTTTTTTGTTGCGCTCGTTCCAAATAGGCGAGATTAAAAACTTCCGGTCCGGTTGTCTTCAGAAACGAAAGATTAAAAAAAGGATTTTGTTTTAGTTCGTGCAGCAATTCAGTATGGCATTTGCCCACTCGCGCAATAGCGGCATTCTCATCAAAATATTTTTCCGGAAAATGTTTTTGTATGAGTGCATCCATCAACGTATTCCCAGGCCCAACATCCGTACTGAACACTTCATCTGCACGTAGGTTGCCCGGCAAAAATGTAAAGTTGGCAATGCCACCTATATTTAAAAGAATTCGATCTTCACCTCGTTTTGAAAAAATCAGGTAATCCCCGTACACCGCTAAGGGGGCTCCTTCCCCTCCGGCTGCAATATGCTTTTGTCTGAAATCACTTACTGTAATTATTCCGGTATCCACCGCTAAGTGATCGCCATCGCCAATTTGTAATGTTGCATTTCCAAATTTCTGTTGTTGATGTTGGCGTGCAGGGGCGTGATAAATTGTCTGTCCGTGACTGGCGATTAAATCTACGCTCGCGGAATCTACACCCCATTTACTCAAAACCTGTAAAATCATCTGCGCATGCACCTTTGCCACCCACGGATTGAGCAAGCAAACTTTTTCTAGGCTGGCCACTTCTTTTGCAAATACCGCTTTGATTTCCTCCTTAAATGAAGGATCATAACTTACCGTTTCAAAAGCGACTAACTCTACCTGAGTATCTAAACCTTGTCCAAGAAATTTACATAGCGCAATATCCAATCCGTCTAGTGAGGTTCCAGACATTAAACCAATGATTAGTCGCTCGGACTTATTAGCAATCTGATACAGTTTCTCAATTTGCAGATTCATGTTTCGCCTTATCGCATTGATTTTTCTATTCTTGACTTTCGCTGGAAAGCTTCTATCGCTTCTACTTTTCTGCCATAATGTAAGCTGGCGTTGATCTCATAGCCATACGATAATATAATAGTCACTAACTGAATCCAGGCCATTAGGGCAATGAGCGCTCCGATAGATCCATACACTTTATTATAACTTCCAAAGTTGGTGATGTAATATGAAAATCCATACGACACACCCAAGATGGCAAGTGTAGCGAGCAATGAGCCAATGGAGAAAAAACTCCAATTATAATGCACTCCCGGACCAAAGAAATAGATGCACGAGATAGCTACAAAAAATACAATGAAGATCACCAGAAAGCGCAGCATGAATAGCGAGTAGATGGTGTATTGATCTAAGTTAAGATTGCTAAACTCAGACAAATGGCTCGTCACATAATCCAATGCAAATTGCCCGACCACTAATAACAATATTGCCGAAATCAAAACCAGTGCGAGCATAAGAGTTAGCGCCAATGAGGTAAGACGCATCCGAAACCAATGACGCTTTTCCACGGTGCGGTAGCAAGCATTGAAGGCCCGCATCAATGCGAGCATTCCGTTTGAAGATAGGAACAAAGCAAAAACAAATCCAAACGTAAGTAGACCACCGCGCTGATTACTGATGATATCAAAAATAGTAGAAGCAATAGCGCCATACATGGTAGCCGGCACAAACTCTTTCACAAAATCCATGATCGATTCCGTTGTTACCTCCGGGAAATAAACAGAGATGTACGGCAACAACGTGAAAAGAAAAATGATGGCAGGAAATGTTGCTAAGATAAAATTGAAGGCCACCCCATTCGCACGATCCATGATTTCATCCTCCTGAACGTTGTGCCCAAAAATTTTTAGAAACTTATAAAGCGATAAGTTATCGTAGCGCTTAAACTTAATTCGCTTTAGCCAACTGCGACTGGTGCGTGCGGTTGAATATTGAAGAATTCTTTTTCTGGTTACGTACTTCATTATTCAATTTGACATTTCGAAAATAGTATTCTACAATTTGTTGTTCATCATCACGCAGAAGCGATTCTTCACACTTTCAAAAACTAAAAATAGGGCTTCAGCACATCCATAAACACGTTGGGCGGCCTGCACGGGCGCCCGGTCTTCTTATCCACAAATGCCAAATGTGTTTCCCCTTCATGAATGAGTGTACCATTGTCATTAAATATCGTGTAATAGAAAGCGATGCGCACACCGGGCTTCTCGCGTATGGTGGTTACAATTTTCAAATGATCATCGTACAAAGCTGCCTGATGAAACTTTGATTTGTTTTCTAACACCGGCATCATCACGCCCATGTCCTCTAGCTCCTTGTAGGTAAGCCCCAACTGACGTAAACTCTCCACTCGCCCTACTTCATAATACATGGCATAATTACCGTAGTAAACATATCCCATCTGGTCTGTTTCACCATAGCGTACGCGCACAAATGTTTCGGAGGTATACATTATTTTCGGTTTGCCTCAGCTTTTTTCATTTCAGCAGTCAATGCTTTTTGGTATTTGCGCGCATTCACATTGTGTTCACTCAGGTTGGCTGCAAAATTATGGTAGCCTGAGAAATCTTCTTTGGCACACATATAATAGTAGGTGCTCTTTTTATAATTAAGTACCGCCTCGATGCTTGCAATCTGAGGAACATTGATCGGCCCTGGCGGTAATCCCGCATATTTATATGTGTTGTACGGAGAATCAATTTCTTTGTGTCCGTTCAACACCCGTTTTAAACCAAAATCACCGGAGGCATAAACCAAAGTAGGATCCGCCTGCAGGGCGATGTCTTTCTTCAGGCGATTTAAATACAAACCTGCTATCAAAGGAGCTTCATCTTGTTTTACTGTTTC
>JAJTHV010000145.1 GCA_021300095.1 Flammeovirgaceae bacterium
AGCGCCAAGGCGATGATATCTTGTCGCTTGCTGCTTTTTGCCAGCGCAGGTAAAATCATTTCGAAAGCTTCGGCCTTCACTTTAATCTCGCACGACAGTTTTATGTCTCTGCGGGTTTTTAGCTCGTCCGCCAGGCGTTGTGCTTCGCTCTCTATTTTTTCCGTAGGAATAATTCCCCAAATGGCAGCCAGATCGGTGAAGTGCGCACATTCGTTGAAATTGAGTTTGTTTTCTTTCCATTCGTAGCCCACGTAAAATCCGTAGTCGAATTCGTTGGCAAACGGAACTTTGTTTTGTGAGAAGGCACTCATTTGTGCATTCAAATCTATTTTCCAATTAACACCATCTCCGAATGCCTCTTCGCCATAATGCCGGTTTCCCTGATAGCTGATTTTCTTAAAGCCGGACTGATCTTCCTGCTCTTCTGTTTTGATGGTAATTTTTTTGGTGCTGCCGGCTGTCCATTTGCCGATACCAAGTGAAAAACCGGTGGAGTGAATCACTTCTTTTACATCGGTTTTGATAAATTTTACATTCGATAAGATTCCTTCATTGTTTTGGTGCGATTGAATGAGCGCATCGGCATTCATCTTTAGAATGGGAAGGTGAAAGCGATCGATGCCAGCGTCATTGGTTTCGGCTTCAAATAAAGTAGAGCGTGTGCTGATGCGGTTGTAGTCGTAGGTAAATGCAACGGAAACTTTTGCGGTTGCCCATTCTTCAATCTTTTCGCCAATTTTCTTTTTGAGATTTTCGTATTCTTTCTTGAGTTTGTCGACCAAGTCAAATTTTTCCTCTACCCATCCTAGTTTTTCTCCGATCGCTTGCAGCGCTTCTTTCTCTTTTTTTGTAATGGCGTCTGCCGCTTTCGCTACTAACGATTCAATTTCGTTTTCAGCCATGCCAAAATAGCCTTCAACAAGATGACCTACAGCTTTGGCTAAATCTGCTTTGTTTTCAAACTCGGCACCTACTTTGGCACCCACTGATCCTACCTGATTGGTGCAAACACTTTTCGAAATGTAAATGCCGTATTGGCCTTTTTGTTTGCAGATAATTTTGGCGGTGAAATCATCGGTAACGGTAATTTTATAGGAAGCAAATGCTTCGGCTCCTACTTTTATCTTAAATAGCTGATTTTGATTGATCAACTCGCCTAATGCAGACAAACCGGTTGAAAATGTATCTGACCATTTTAGTTTAACGGACGCTTCGAGTTTTCCTTTGAGTAAGAAGGTAACAGCTTCATCGGCTTCCAATGACTTGATCTGATCGCGATCAAAAATGGATTTGAAGTGAGTGACATCATTGAGAATGGCACTTCCTACGGTTTCGGTGAGGCCGTGTTTGCGATAGCTTGTGGAGATCACTGAGCCTTTTCCTCCAAAGTTGAATCCGAGCTGCTCTACTTCTATTCCGGATTCTGTTTTGATTCCGGCCAACGCAGAATACTTCAGCCACGCATTGCCCGGAGTAAAAGCGATGAGGGAGTTGGGACCCAGCACATCGTCCGGATTCTTAGGATCAAAGTCATTGGCGTCATTGAACAGAAACGCTTCGGGTTTGGCTTCCACACCAAAGGCAAACTGTAGTTTGTCGTCATCGGCAGGCACATCGATTAACTTTTGTTCAAACTCGTAATCACCCAGTTTGATGGGAAGCGTTTTGTCGCCTAGTAGTTTTGATAAGTTTTTTGGATCCATAATAACATCATTTTATTCAGTGCCTACTCTTTATTGGATTTTGGGCATGCTCCGTTTAAACACTCTTTAACTGTCGCCTGTGTCTGATAAATCACTTAACCCAATCTAGCGTGTTAGGGGCTGGGTGCCTTATATTCTAATTAGTTATGTTCTATTTTAAACTTTCATCCACTCCTAGGTTAGATAATGCTTTGGCTACATCCGTATTAAAACCAAGTGAGATTTCATTTATGCTTTCAAGCTTGGTATCTAGTGTTGCAATAGTCTTGTCAAGTGCTTTCATGGTTGAGTCACAGGGCACGTTGATCATGTGAATAAGGGACTTGTTTGTAGTCAACTCACTCCTTATATATTGTTCGGCATTGATATATTTTAAATAGAGGGCTAAATTATCGCGTGCATTTTCATCGTGCTTAAAGATATTTGTGAGCCCAGTGAAGAAACTACCGATAGCAATACTGCAAATGAAAAGTGTAACGAAGAATGGATTAGCCTGCTCAATTCCGGCTTTGGTTATAAAGGTAAGAGATAGGCCCGCAAAGATAAAGAACACAGCAGCTGTGGCTGTACATGCAAACGACTGAACCATAAATTCGCTTGCAACTATTAAGTGGTTGTGTGCCTTAAGAACTGTATCTGTAAGCTGTTCATAGATTCTCTTTATCTTGCAATTGGCTGTTAATGGCAAACTAAGTTCAGCATATGTAATGTCTTTGCCCACATTCCTTACTCTTAATATAGATCTATAGTCTGACGCATTCTGCTTTAATGAATCGGGAAATATGGCTGCATACTTTAGAAATTTCGTTATTTTAAACTCGGCTTGATCAGCTCCATAGTTGTAAGAGTAAACATTAACGCCATACGCAATGCCAATTAGCGACAATGCTAGCAGTGAGTGCAATACAATCGGTTTTGTAAAGATATCTCGAAGCAACGTGAGTATCTTATTTAACAATTCATTCATATTCTATTACATTCCGCCTACTCTTCTTCGGATTTTCGGCTTACTCCGTTTATTTTTTATACTCTTCTGTTTTAAGCTTATTGAGATAGGCCTCAGAGAAATCTACTTTGAATTCAATCCATAAAGGAAGGTGGTCGGACATCTGAAAAGTTTTCCATTGCTTGTAAGTCAGTTTTGATTTCTTCTGCTCGCTTTCAAAGGCAGCTTCATCTTCTTTTCGAAAAATGTATTTGAAAAAGTCGAATACGCCTACGCTGTTGGAGCTATTGTGAAACTCCATGTAGCCGGGTTGATCGATGTAGGCAATTTGGTCATACGGCATCGTACCATCTGCATTGGTATTCGCAGCACCTAATGCGAGTAGTGTAGGTGGTATCTTGAATCCGCTATTGATGAGTGCCTCGAATGTAGCGTCATTTGTATCACGGCCTGTGATGTTGAAGTCACCGAGGATAATGTGATTCTCCTTTTCTTTGAGTGTGCGCTTTTTAAGAAAGGAAGCGACATCGCTGATTTCTTTTACGCGTCTTTTGTATTCCGGAGACGACTTGCTTTCCTTACCATAATAGATGTGTACGGTTGTAATGTAGAACTTGAACCATCCGGATTGAAACGCCACAATGAAAGGTGTGCGCGCGATTTGTTTTGAGGACTCTCCTTTTGTATCAGGTAGCACAATTTCACCGACTACTTTTCTGAACAGTACTTTTCGCGAATCAAAGACAAATGCCAAACGCTCGCCATTGCCCGATGCACCTTCGGTGATGTCTGTAACCAGGTAATCCCACTCCGGCCCTAAAATCTTGATGAGATCCTTCAGATCTTTCAAGTCTTCGCCCACTTCTTGTATGGCCACCAAGTCGTAGGAAGAGATAATCTCGGCCATGTAAAAAAGCGTTTCGCGCAGGCGAACGGCTTTATCGTTTTTGCCCAACTCCCGAATATTCCACGTAGCGATTAAAAGATTTTCCTCCAGATTTTTCTTTGGCACTTGCTCGGTAAGTGCTTGCTTGAGGCGTTGGATGTTTTCAATAATTCGAATCCGTTCGCTTTTTATTTGATAGTCGCGTAGAGATGGGTAGTATGCCATGGGTATTAATATCTTTCGCCTACTCTTCTGCGGATTTTCGGCTTACTCCGTTACCACTTAAATGTTTTACACAATCACAGGGGCAGGCAATACATTCTCTGTCAATCCCGCAGTTTCCGTGAAGCGATTAGAAAATACTTTTTGCATGACTGGAGTCAACAACTGCCTGCGTTGCTCTTTCCAGTCTTCAGCTTTATTTTTATACATATAGTCAAGCAAACCGGCATAGCCCCAATCTGCATTTTTACCCCAGTGCCACGAGAATGCCATGCCGCTCGCTATCAACTCTTTTACAAGTGCTGTCTCTACTTCTTGCATGGTTTTCATGTTGGCATTTCCTTTCCATTGCAAGCCGTCCATTTCAATCACGCACGACACAGGGAACTGTGTAAACGCCAACGTGGCGCGCGATGCTTTCACAAACCGGATACCGATGGCACCCGGCACCGGACCCAGGCGCTTGACGAGTGATGTAAAAAGCTCAAGTGCCAGCACGGTGTCTTCCTGCCGCACGGCAAATGCCCATGCAAACACTTTTCCCTGCGCAGCACCATCGCCAAATAGCTGACTGATTGTGCCGGTCGTGTCTTTGTCGAGTTCGGGAAAAATATTTCCCTTCATGGCGTTGATGATTGCCGGAATCAAGCCTTTATGTTTAGCAGCGATACTTGCGATGAGAGTTGGCAACTCGTTGAAGAGAAATTTTTCGGCTTCCGGTCGTGGGTCAGGATAGTTGGGTTGGTACGGATGCTTGTAAATAATTTCCGTCACCAAGTCTTCCTGATCGTTGTAGGGGTTGACGTAGAATTTATAATGATACGGTCTTTTTCCGTCTCCATTATTTTCGAGTTCTGCCGGTATCTTAAAATTGGATTTAGCAAAATTGAATGTGGTTGCCAGCTCGAGTGCATCAGCTCTTTTTATCTTTCGCACATATCTTTTCAGCAAGTAGATGTCTTCCGCTTCCAGCACTAAGCCCATCACAAATCCGAATGAGCCGAGCCCCACCACCGCTGCGTTGAACATTGCATCGCTGCGGATTACACGGCTGTTGATAGAAGCCGCAAAGGAATCACTTAGTGCAGGCTCACTTTGCCGCTCTAAGTAAACTTGGTCTGTTGGGTTGGGTCCCGTGATGAGGTGAATGCCCACGATGCAATCTTGTATCGATCCCACATCGATGGCTGAGCCGTGCACTCCGGTGGAAACAGCTCCTACCAATGTCTGGCCACTATTGGTGCCGCTTGCTTTGATGGCTTTGCCGTAATTAGTGAGATGTTTAGAAACTTCTTTGAGTGTAGTGCCGGTTTGAAAAAGAAAAAGATTATCGCTTTGAAAATTGGAGGAGGGATGCAACTGGTTTGACTGAACGGGTAAGTGAATATTCATGGCGGCATTGTTGTGCATGCGTTCATGATGGTGTGCAATGCTGGACAACGACCAGCCGGAGCCCATGGCGCGAAAGCCTACTTGCTGCTGCACGCATATAGTTAAGAGGCGTTGGATTTCAGTACTCGCATCGTTGTATCGTTGAATTTTGTTGGGTATATTTTTAGCGAGCGTTGTTTCATACATGATCTGGCTAGGGAAGGGTCCATTTTGGTGAATGGTATCCCACGATTGGATGTAATTTGTTTTGGTGGTGGCCATGGTGTTAATTGGTTTCCTTTTGGCAGATGTAGATGACCCTTACTTTTCGGATACGTCCGAAGGTGATGCCACTGAGGAACACATGGCCCAGTGTAGTTTTGTATTCGATGGAATAAAACCCATTGGGGCAAGCGGCAGAGTCCAGCACGTATTGTGAGCGGGTGGTTTCTGTAAAACTCAACTTTTGCGTGACTTTAAGTGTGGTTGCTTTTTTGTCGCGGTAAAAGCCATCGCCTTGCATCGTAGCAGATTTTTCTGGGATACAATCTTTGCAGGTAATGCGCACGGAGTAGCACGACTGGAGTAAAAGAATAAGCGCAAAAACAAAACTGATCTTTTTCATTTTTGAGTAGAGCTTAAGGGCAGTGGTTTTTAGGTTTTCCGGATTCATACGAATAGATTTTATTTTTTCTTGTCATCGGGTTTTAAGCTGCTGCGCAGGTTAGCCACTTTGTTGAGTACATCAAACCAGAATGGCGCACCGAGGCAAATCGCGAGCGTGGTAATTAATAGTCCGCCTAACTTTCGTAGCGCATACCACCACCATGCTTCTCCGGGTTTTCGTGATGTCTCTTGCCAGCCAATGGGGATGCTGGAAGAGACGGTGGCTACTGTAGTTTCCATAAATGCTCTTTGTTCGTTTACTTCTTTGACAAAATCCGTAAGATCTTTTTTTAGCTGTGTGCTATCGGCTTTCGCGGCAACCGCTTTCTGCTTAATTTTTTCTGCTAATTGGATATAAGAAGAATCTTGTGCCGCATGATAAGCCGAAGCTGCTAATTTTTGTCGTGCTTCCGGATTGCTATACAGATAAGCAGCCAATTGCAGGCTGTCGATGTTGAGCGTTACCGTTAGGACTGACGCGAACAGAAATGTAAACCAAATGGTTTTGCGCTTGTAGGTACCGGTGAGCAACACCATCGAACTGTCAAACCATTGTTGAATTTGTAATTCGAGATGACTGATATCATTTACTTTATCATCTACTAGCTTTTGAGCATGCGTGCGCACAACAAAATTCCGAAGCATCGTTTTGATGCCATCCGGCAATCCGGAGTTTTGAATGTACTCATCGAGGTTGATTTTATCGGGTAATGCAAGAGGCTTCGCTTGATCAATTTTCGAAGGAGTGAGAATTTTTTCCACTAATACTTTAGCGAAACTTTTTGAATCCATGTATTTGTAGGCTTTTTCCATTTGCTGGAAACCTTTCGCCAATTATTGTTCATCAACTTATTTCCCAACCACCCCCAC
>JAJTHV010000467.1 GCA_021300095.1 Flammeovirgaceae bacterium
AGAGGAAGTAGAGGAAGTAGAAGCGCTGGGTTAATCCATATCTCTCAATAAGTATTGAATAGGCTGCCCTTTTGAGGCAGCCTCTCTTTTTTTCTTCGTTTTCAACTCAAATTAGAAGCTGATTTTTCAAAAGATTGACTTTTGAGACAGCCTCTTTTTTGTTGGGTGGGTAGCTCGGATTATTAAATAGAATATCCTAAATTTATGATACCCCTAAACACCAACCCCATGAAGAAGTACATATTCGTGCTCGCCTTTCTGGCATCTAGCACATTTTCCTTTAGCCAAGGTTTCAATTGGACGTTCTATTCAGAAAATGGTGAAAGCTTTACGCTCTTCATCGATAGTGAAAAGATGAACGCTACTCCTCAACCGCGTGTGGTGGCTTCCGGAATCAAAGGTATTTTTAAAACAATCCGTATTGAATTTGACGACACACGTATACCTAAAGTGACGAAACGGGTGCCGTTAAAACCCGGGCTTAAAGAGTTGGTTACTGTCATTAAGCAAAACAAAAAAGGAGAATACATTTTACGTAACATGGATGGCACTGCCGATGAGGGCGAAGAAAATCCATCCGCAGATTCAGAAAATACAAATACGCAGACAGCGGATGCCGAAGCGCCCAAAGAAAAAACCGGATTTGGTAAAAAGCTTCTGCAAAAAACAGCTTCTATCGGAAAAAGTGTTGCGAAAGAAAGCAATGTAACCGTAACACAAAATGGTCAGCCGGTTGCCGTAAATGCTTCTAATCAAAATACAAATGAGAGTAACGCTGGTTCCGCCACTGCTCCCACGTCCAACAATGCGGGGCCGCTTACCGCGAAATTTGATGGTCAACAAATTAGTTTGAGCAATGGCAAAACGTATATCGTAAAGCGTGAAAAAGATGCCTCAGGCATGAATGGCCCGCAGGTAATTATGAAAGCACCGGAAGGGGCTGCTGTTACGATTACTCAAGATGGTGGAAAAGAGGTATACAATGGCGAAGTCCCTTTTGTTTACACAGTGAAAGACTGGAATTATTATAACACATATTTCAAACTGGAAGTCACAGAAGGCAATCAAAAATGGTCGGTGAAAATGCAGAATGGAACCGGCTACCGATTTGTGATCGAACAAGGCTCGGCTGCAACAAGCACTGAAGAAGTAGCAGAGGAAACTCCTGCAAGTGCTCCTGCACAATATGGACAGTCACAGAGTCAGTACACACAACCTGCACAGAATGCAGCCGGAATGGGGCAAGCGTATGGTGCCAATAAAGGCGGCACTGGCACCTGGACAATCTATACAGAAATGGGTGAAAATTTTACGGCATTTCTCGATGGGCAAAAAATTAATAACACACCTCAAGCTTCCGTTACCGCAACAGTCACCGGAACTTCGAAGCAAATTCGTTTAGAGTTTGAGGACAAATCCATTCCGAAAATTTTAAAGCGTTATCCCATTATAGCTGGTGAAACCACCATCATGGTAAAACAAAAAAAGAAAGGTGATTATGTATTTAGAGTAGTTTCTGCCCCACAAGGAGCAGCCATGCCTGATGCCGAAGAGCCAGCAGCTGCACCAGCCGCAGCTTCATCAGGACCGCTCACCGCTAAGTACGAAGATGGAAGCATTCGCTTGAGCAATGGAAAAACGTATACTGTCACGCGCAGCAAAGATCCTTCGGGTATGAATGGCCCACAAGTAATTATGAAGGCTCCAGAGGGTGCTTCGGTAACCATTACACAAGATGGTGGCAAAGAAGTATATAATGGAGAGGTGCCTTTTGTTTATGAAGTGAAAGACTGGAATTTTTATAACACATATTTTAAACTGGAAGTAACAGAAGGCAATCAGAAATGGTCGGTGAAATTGCAAAATGGCACCGGCTATCGATTGACGATTACCGAATAGGCTAGACCAATTTAATCGCCTGGATCATCTCGCGCTTGCCGGGTGGTCCGGGCAATTTTTTTACGGTAAGGCCAAGTGCAATCAAATCGCGCCTTAATTGCCCTTTGGCAGAATAGGTTACAAAAATCCCTCCTGGCTTCAGTGCACTCACTACTTTTTCAAGAATGGGAAATTCCCACAAATGCGGTTGCTTGTCGGGTGCAAAGGCATCGTAATACACCAGATCAAATTTTTCTTTTTCGAATGTTGCCTTTAACAAATCCTCTTTTCGTTTTAGCAAAGTAAAATTCGGCTGAACATGATTCGGTTCATTCCATGAGGCACTATGCAAAGAATCAAAAAGCGGTAAAACGTTGGTGCCTTCTTTGGCTTCTAACAATTTTACATAGTTTAATTTATTTACGATTTCAGAAGGCAAAGGATAGGCCTCGAGTGTTTCGTAAGCTACATTCACTTGAATTCGCTGCGCTTCAAGTAAAGTGAGCAGCGCATTCAAACCTGTTCCAAACCCAATTTCTAAAATGGAGATTTGTTTCTTACCCTGATTGAGAGCTTCTGTAAATCCTCTGTCAATAAAAACGTAAACCGATTCTTGTAATGCACCATGTGTGGAATGATACGTTTCATTCAGCTCGGTGTGTAAAAGTGAGCTCGATCCATCTTTTGTTTCAAAGAGAGTAACTTCACTCATTCTTCTTTGCGAATCAGTGCTACGGCATACGCATTCACACCTTCTTCTCTACCGACATACCCCATTGACTCGTTGGTGGTCGCTTTGATGGATATATCTTCTTCTGTCAAATTCATTAAAGGCGCTAACACCTTTTTCATTTCAGGAATGTGTGGATTCACTTTAGGATTTTCCAATGTGAGTGTACAATCCACATTTTCGATACGCCACCCTTTTTCGAACAACATGCGGGTAACATCTTGTAGAAAAAAAGTAGAATTCTTTCCCTTCCATCTTGGATCTTTATTCGAATAATGAAAACCAATATCACGCAAGTTAGCCGCGCCCAATAATGCATCGCAAATAGCGTGGATCAACACATCCGCATCGGAATGACCGACCGCTCCTTTGTTAGCCGGAAGCAATACACCGCCCAACCAAAAGTCTCTGCCTTTTTCCAATTGGTGAACATCAAATCCTAATCCTACTCGAATTTTCATTTCTTTATGATTTCAACCTACTACGTCAATATTTCCAATTTCTTTAAATTTAGCCTTTACAAGACTCCAGTCTCTGTTTAAAGAATCTATTGCCAAAGAACAATCGGGGTTATTTTCAAATTTCTTGTTTGTCAAAAAAAAATCTAATGTAGTTGGACTTTGTTCTCCACTGCTTTTATTTCCAACTTGTATCTTTCTGATAGCACTCCACGGAATAAATCCAAATTTCTTCATTGCTAATCCTCTCTTTGAAATTATCAATTGTGGCTCTTTGTCAGCCAGTGCCTTCCAACAATAGTAAACAACATATAGCAAATAACAAATGCCGAAAACAAAGCCGTAAATGTTGTTATCCTTCAATACAAATACACCGAACGCCAGAACAACAAATAGCAAAATAGCTCCTATCAATCCGAGTGAATAGTCCCATTTTGAATTAGGCAAGACAAACGAGTCATCGCTTGCATAGTCTTGCATTCTAATTCCTTCTATAATTCGGTTGTCCTTTTCTTTTAAGATAATCTTCATCTAATAACAAACAACTTACCAATAGCAATCTATATCGATTGATAATACATCACACTCGAGTTCTCCTCCTTCAAAATAGATTTCGCTACACGCTGCACATCATCCAACGAAATCTTTTCCATCCTAGCAGCTTCCTGATTAACTAAATCTGCATCTCCAGATAGCGAGGCAAATGCCAGATTCATGGCGCGGTTCAAAACCTCCACTTCGCCCAATTTCAAACTGGCTTCCGCCTGATTTTTCACTTTCTCCAATTCCTGCGAAGTAATTCCATCTTTCACCACTTGCTGCAATACTTCATCTACTTCAGCTTCCGCATCTTTTAAATCAATACCATCTTTCACACGACCACTCACAACCAACAAGCCCGGATCAATAGAGCCCATCACAAATGAAGAAATCGAATTAAAAATTTCTTTCTCCTGCACCAGCGTTTGGTACAATCGACTTGAATGTCCGCGGCTCAACACATCGCTCAAAAAATCCGAAGCATAATAATCTGTATCAAATCGTCCGCCCATGTGCCAGGTTTTATACAAGGCGTTGGCGGGCACCTTCGCCTCCACCGTTTGAACACGCTTTTTCAACTGCGCGGGCTCCAATGGTAATTTTCGAGCAGGCTTATTGCCGGAAGGAATAGAGCCAAACCATTTCTCTGCTAATCTTTTTACTTGATCCACTTTTACATTCCCAGCCACCACCAAAGTAGCATTGCTTGGCACATAATGACGAAAGAAAAAATGCTTCACATCGTCCATCGTAGCATTTTCGATGTGGCTGATTTCTTTGCCAATGGTGGCCCAATGATAGGGATGCTTTTCGTATGCCAATGGACGCAGCTTTAGCCACACATCACCATAGGGCTGGTTGAGATAGCGTTGTTTAAATTCTTCGATCACTACTTTGCGTTGCACTTCCAAAACCTGAGGGTCAAACGAAAGGCTGAGCATACGATCGCTCTCCAGCCAAAATCCGGTTTCAATATTGGCAGCGGGCACTGTCAAATAATAATTCGTGATGTCGGTGCTGGTAAAGGCATTGTTTTCTCCGCCTACCAATTGCAGTGGTTCATCGTAACTCGGAATATTGGCCGATCCGCCAAACATCAGATGCTCAAACAAATGAGCAAATCCAGTTTTGTTCGGTTCTTCATCGCGCGAACCAACATCGTATAAAATGTTTAACACGGCCAACTGAACGGTGTCATCTTCATGAACAATCACGCGCAACCCATTTGCTAAAGTAAACTCTTCAAATCGAATCATATCGGATCAAAAATAAGGTTAGTTTTTGGATTTTTGTTGGCAATAAAAGTCCATCTAAAACATCGGAGGGCAAACTCTGTTAACAAAGAAAAGTAAGTATCTTTGCAGTCTTAATTTATTCGTCATGGCAGAACAAACCTTTCGTTTTTCGGAATCATCAGAACCTCATCGTATACGCACCAAAGAAATCCTTTCGAAGCATCCGGATGTAAAACAACTATTTGGCAAAAATCCGCTCACTTTACTTGCCATTTTTGGCTTAGTCGGTGGTATGGTTCTAATTTCGTATTTCCTGAAAGATAGCCCTTGGTGGTTGGTGGTTTTGGTTGCCTACGGAGTGGGTGCATTCTTTAATCATGCCTTATTTGTGATGATTCACGAATGTTCTCACCACCTTTTGTTTAAGAACAAGAGCGCCAATTATGTTGCCGGCATTATTGCAAATTTGCCTCACACCATGCCCAGCGCCATTTCATTTTTCCGTTATCATATTAAACATCACTCATTTCAAGGGGTTCATGAATTGGATGCTGATCTTCCGGACTTCTGGGAAGCACGTATGATCAAAAATTCATTTTTCGGAAAAGCGCTTTGGCTTCTCCTCTTCCCTGTCTTTCAGGTGATCCGCACGTTCCGTTTGAAAGAAATTAAGCCGGTAGATGGCTGGATTGTAGCAAACTGGTTAGTACAAATTGCTTTCAACGTGGCCATCTGGATGTTGATTGGACCTAAAGCATTGATCTTTATGTTACTCAGCTTCTTCTTTTCTGTAGGACTTCACCCACTTGGTGCGCGCTGGATTCAAGAACACTATTTGACATTGGACGAAAAGCAAGAGACTTACAGCTACTACGGCCCGTTAAATGCGTTGGCTTTCAACGTAGGGTTTCACAATGAGCATCATGATTTCCCTTCAGTACCGTGGAACAAATTGCCTGACTTAAAGAAAAAAGCTCCTGATTATTATGACACTTTGAAGTCTCACCAGTCATGGACGAAACTATTTTTCCGCTTTCTGTTCGATAAAAATATTTCTTTGTACTCACGCATTACTCGCAACGAGCGCGGAAAAGTAAAACTGACAGACGAAAGTAAGCCGGATATGGAGATGGTGAAGGGGTAGTTCAGTTAGTTATAGTATAGCCCTACACCATTGTTTTCAAAAAGGTGTCAGGATTCATCACTGGTAATTGTGACTGTTTATAATCTTTAAGGTTACGAGTAATAATTACAGATGCCCCATTATCTATTGCCGTATAATTCTGAACTGCATCTTCAAAATCACTAAAGTTAGAAGCCAATGCAAGTTCAATTGTCTTGTCTCTTACCGTAGCAACTGTTACTAGAGCCCGTAGTCGTGATAGAATTTTTCTGGACTCAGAATTACTATACTTTTTTCTTAAAATGTAATGGATATTGGTAAAGGATAGAGAAGATATTAGAATTTGAATCTCACGCTTTTCAGCTTTTGAGAACAAGTAAGCTGAACTTTTGTAAAATGGCTCTCTCTGTTCCAATAAATCAAGAAGTACATCCGTATCAACAAAGATTCGATCCATTATCTATACTTCTTCTCAAGATATTCTGCGTATCCTTTATGATGGTTCGATGTATCCTTCAGGACACCTGATAGGCTCTTAACGAGAGGAGTTATTTCTTCATCGTCTGTTTGTGTAATTTTTTCAAGATAGTTCTCAATCATTTTAGAAAGGCTTGTCTTTCGCTTTTTGGCAAAACCTTTTCCCTTTTCAATAGTCTTCTTTTTTAAGCGAAGTGTAAGTTTGGTTTCCATACGTACAAAATTCAAAAAAAAATACGGAATTCAAAATAAAATTATCTGTCTTATCTTGCAGACTTGAAATACTTTACCATGAAATTCCTCCGAAAAAAGTACTCAGACGAAACTCTTCAAAATCTGTATGAGCGGCTATTAAAGCCACGCATGATTGAAGAGAAAATGCTCATCCTGCTGCGCCAGAATAAAATCAGCAAATGGTTTAGCGGAATCGGGCAAGAGGCTATTTCTGTGGGTATTACTGCTGCTCTGGAAAAGGATGAATACATTCTTCCCATGCACCGCAATTTGGGCGTGTTTACCGGCCGCGATATGCCTTTCGACAAACTGTTCGCGCAATGGCAGGGCACGATGAGCGGATACACCAAAGGACGCGATCGCTCCTTTCACTTTGGCACCAATGAGCATCACATTGTAGGCATGATCTCTCACCTCGGTCCGCAAAACGGAGTTGCCGATGGAATTGCGTTAGCCACCAAACTAAAAAAAGAAGATAAAGTCACCGTTGTTTTTAATGGAGATGGTGGCACCAGCCAAGGCGATTTTCACGAAGCGCTCAACGTTGCTGCTGTGTGGGATTTACCCGTCATCTTTGTAATCGAAAACAACGGATACGGATTGAGCACCCCCAGCAGCGAACAATTTCGTTGCAAACAGTTTATCGACAAAGCCATCGGCTATGGCATCGAAGGTGTGCAGGTGGATGGAAACAATGTTCTGGAAGTCTACGACAAAGTAAAATCGCTGGCCGAAAGCATGCGAAAAAATCCACGTCCCATTCTATTAGAGTGCATTACATTCCGCATGCGAGGCCATGAAGAAGCGAGCGGCACCAAATATGTTCCGAAAGAACTGATGGATGAGTGGGCGCAAAAAGATCCACTCGATAACTATGAAAAGTTTTTGGTGGGTGAAAAAATCATCGATCAAAAATTCATCGACTCCACCCGCAAAAAAATCAAGAAAGAAATTGAAGATGCTCTGGCCATCGCCTTTGAAGAAACGCACCCGGTGGCTAGTACAGAAACTGAATTGAATGATGTTTACGCTCCTTTTCAGCAAAAGCCCATTTCACCTGATTCTGGTCAAACCTCTGAAAGACGATTCATCGATGCCATCAGCGATGGCCTCCGTCAAAGTATGGAGCGCCATTCCAACTTGGTATTGATGGGCCAGGACATAGCAGAGTATGGCGGTGTCTTTAAAATCACCGAAGGTTTTGTAGAAAAATTTGGAAAAGAGCGAGTGCGCGACACGCCATTGTGTGAAGCCGCCATCATCGGTTCAGGTTTAGGCTTATCTATCAAAGGCATGAAGGCCATGGTTGAAATGCAATTTGCCGATTTCGTTACCGAAGGATTCAATCAGATCGTTAACAACCTGGCGAAAATTCATTGGCGCTGGGGCCAAGTTGCGGATGTGGTGGTGCGAATGCCTACTGGTGCCGGAACAGCAGCGGGACCTTTTCACTCGCAAAGTAATGAGGCGTGGTTCTTCCATACACCCGGATTAAAAATTGTGTATCCTTCCAATCCCTACGATGCTAAAGGTTTGTTGTGTGCCGCACTCGAAGATCCAAATCCATATTTGTACTTCGAACACAAATTATTGTATCGCTCCGTTAAAGATCAGATTCCCGATGACTACTACACTGTAGAAATTGGGAAAGCCAATGTGATAAGCGAAGGCAATCAACTTTCTATCATCACCTATGGAATGGGCGTGCATTGGGCCAAAGAAATTTTACAATCCATGCCCGAAGTGCAGGCCGATGTATTGGATTTGAGAACACTCCTACCATGGGATAAAGAGGCAGTCGAGCAAACAGTGAAAAAGACCAATCGTGTTTTAATTCTTCATGAAGATACATTAACCGGAGGCATTGGTGCTGAAATCTCAGCGTGGATCAATGAGCACTTATTCAATCACCTCGATGCTCCGGTAATGCGTGTGGCTAGTTTAGATACCGCTATTCCATTTGCACCTACTTTGGAAAACAATTTCTTACCGAAAGGACGATTGAAAGGGAAAATCGAAGAGTTGCTAAAATATTAATTGACTGATTCAGCCAGCAAGGCAGTTGCAATCGCGCGCCATTCTTCCTGTAGCGATACCAAAGGAAATTTTTCCCCGGCACGGGTATACCAGTAGCGAGCATTGCTTTCATCTCCTTCTTTGCGGTGCAGATACGCATGAATCCAGCTGGCTTGCGCAGAAGGATCATCCTGAATTTTTTCATGGGCTCTATCCCAATCTCCTTTGGCATCCAGCCACAATGCCTGAAGTGCAGGGGTGAGACCCGCTGGTAGCATAGACTTCTCCAGAAATTGCTCAAACTGCTCTAAATTCATAAGACGGTTTAAATCACAATTTTTCTTAATTTAGCCTGTTTAAAGCAATACATATTCACTAATTCTCAATTCCTCCGGTTGACCATCGCAAAAACCATACGCCTGCTTGCATTCGCCATGCTTTTTCTTTTGGCGGGAGCTTCTTTTGCGCAAAATACCAAAGGTGATAAACCGTCTAAGCCATTACCCCGCATTACACTTAAATCGAAGCCGGGAAAAACAAAAACTGTTAAGTCAAATACACGCGACATTTCAGGTCGTAGGCTCCGAACAAAAAACAAATCATCAGCCGCCAGAGCGGTGGTGAGCGCGCGATCGCCTTATAAAGGAAGAAGGTCGCGTGGTGGCGATAGGGCCGCTCAACCCATCGGTGGAAGTCGCGCCAAAATACGTTCATCTTCTGCGCAAATGGCTCGGAACAATGTGTACCCCAACAAAGGTCCATACGTCAACAACCCGTCCAAAAGACCCAGAAAGTCCGAGCGTTCTTTTGCCAATGCTGCACCCATTGGTCAACCGATTTTATACAGCACCCGCTCCAATGCCTCACCCTATCCGAAGAGACGAAAAATTAGTCCGCGCACCGGTTCGCGATCATTCGTTACCAGAGGTAAGAAAAATGTCTATTGGGGCAAGTTTTCGAAAGGTGAAAAGGCCTACACAAAAGATATAACGGGTCGGCCCCTCCGCACAAAAAATTACCGA
>JAJTHV010000221.1 GCA_021300095.1 Flammeovirgaceae bacterium
AGATGTGATTCGAAAGTTTAAAGGACATTATTTTATCAACACAGAGCTTTCAAACAATAATTGGGATGTGATCAAACTGACCAAAAACAAGACGGGGCTTTCATTGGCCTCCATTAAAAAGAGTGAGGAGATTGCAACCCTCCGGGAACTGACCGAAACAGCTTCGGATACAGTTTATAGTTTCAATCCTACAAAAAAGCAATTTCGTGAATTTCTGAAAAAGAAAAACTTTACAAACGAAGATTATTATTTAAAAGTGAAGCAATGATTCAGTTTGGTTTGATAGCGATTCTTCATGAGCAACCTACTAGTAAAATTCTTACCTTGGTCACACATTCATAGTACTCATTAAACCAAATTGATACGATGCAACCTAAAACATTCTTAGCAGCGCTAGCCTTGTGCCTGATTAGCACAGTGGCATTTTCACAAGAATTTGAAGTACCCGCTAACTTCCAGCCAAAAAATGACAGCGATTATACCCAATACGAAAGCGATGTATTAAAGTGCATCCAGTGGCTGATGCAAACACCTCCGGATGCGGAAACAGAAAAACAAAAAGACGCCAATGCATTTCTGCTAAAGTGGATGACAGGCACCTCTACTGTCCACATTGAAGTGAAACAGGAAATAGTAACATTTATGGATACGCCTGAATTACTGATGATCTTTATGGGAGGCTGGACCAAATACACACTCGAAACAAAAGATGCCGACAACAAAGTCAATTGCTCACTGGCCGGGGTAGAAGCTGTGATTGAATACTATACTAAAAACAAAGCTGTTTTATCGAAAAGCAAAGGCGTGGAGAAGTATATCAAGATGAAAGAAAAAGGCACATTGAAAGAATACATTCAAAAGAACGCATAATATTCTTTTACTTCGTCTATAAATGAAATTTCCATCTTACGATTCATGAATTGTCGTAAGATGGAAATTGTTTAAAAGCAAATATACACTACCACCCTATTCCATAATCCTCTCCATGATTGCTGCTGCCGCCCCAGAAGGTGCCGTGATGCCAATCAAAATAGATCGCGTTAATCGGGCCGCTGGTTCGATCCTGATAGGTTAGCTTATATCCCATGCGCGATAAATCTTTTCGCACCCAAGCCGGCATGGCACTATTAAGCGTCAGTCCTCCTGGCACTTTTTCATGATCGCCAAAGCTGGAATACATCTGTAATGTTTTAAAGCTCGGAGCCTCGCACGCCTCTTGCACGGTCATGCCAAACTCCACCACATTCAAAAAGAATTGAATCAACAACTGATCTTGCTCATCGCCCGCTTGTTTCGCAAACGACAAAAATGGTTTTCCATCTTTCAAAGCTAAAGTGGGTGTAAGTGTTACCCGCGGACGTTTGCCCGGCTCCACCACGTTGAATGGATTCTCTTTCGCATCTAACACAAAAGATTGCATGCGCTGACTCATACCAATTCCTGTGTTACCCGCAATGCAGGCAGGCACCCAACCACCGCTGGGGGTAATCGAAACCACCCAGCCTTCTTTGTCGGCTGCTTCTACAGACGTGGTACCGGCAGTAAATGATTCCAAATATTTTTCGTCCAGCGGATTAACCGGTTTGAAATTATCCGCGCGGCTGTTTCCCCATTTTTGCAGAATATCGAGATATGGATTTTGTTTACCTTCAAAGGGATACGGATCGCCCGGAGCAATTTTCGGATCGTTCATATCGGGATTAATCAACTTGAATCGTTCGCGCGCATATTCTTTCGAGAGCAATCCCTTAATCGGCTCTTCAGGCGCAAAGGCCGGATCGCCATAATAGAAATCGCGATCCGCGAAAGCGAGATTCATGGCTTGGTACACCGTGTGGATGTATTTGGTAGAGTTGTATCCCATACTCTTCAGATCAAAATTTTCGAGGATGTTGAGTGTTTGCAGCATAGCAGGGCCCTGTGTCCAAGGTTGAAGTTTATACACATCAATCCCGCGATAGTTCGTAACAGTAGGCTCCTCAATTTTCACTTTCCAATTAGCGAGGTCGGCTTCGGTAAACAAACCACCTTGCTCCTGACTGCCACGAACGATCTCTTTCGCAATATCGCCTTTGTAAAAACGATCGTATGCTGCATAGATAGCTGCCTTGCGATCTTTTCCTTTCTTCAACGCCTGCTGCTCAGCATCTACTAACTTCTGCAACGTGGCGAGCAAATCTGTCTGCACAAAAATTTCTCCTGCAGCGGGTGCTTCGCGTTTCTCACCCAAGTGTGTTAAGAATACTTTCTTGGAATAAGGCCACTTCTTTATTTCTTCTTTGCCGCGTTCAATCGAAAAAGCAGTTTGCGCTTCGATGGGATACCCTTCGGCCAATTGCATGGCAGGCGCCAGCACGTCTTTCAAACTCATTGTACCATATTCGGCCAGCATTGTCATTAACCCTCCGGCCGTGCCGGGAGTAACAGCCGCCAGCGGACCATACTCTGGCGGATACTTCATGCCTTTGTTCTTGAAGAAGTCGGCAGTAGCACCCGTGGGAGCAACACCCAACGCGTTGATGGCAATTACTTTTTTTGTTTTGGGATTGTAAATGAGCGCTTGCGTTTCTCCGCCCCAACTGAGCACATCCCACATGGTGCAGGTGGCGGCAAGCATAGCACATGAAGCATCGACTGCGTTTCCGCCTTTATTAAAAATCATGGCACCAGCGGTGGCGGCCAGTGGTTTACCTGTGATCGCCATCCAGTGCCTGCCGTGCAGCGGGGGTTTTTGTGTGTTAACGGGCAGGTTGTTGAACGTTTGCGCGGTAGCTTGTAAGCAGCACACGGTGGCAAAGAAAATATGGCTTATCTTCATATTAGATTGATTATCTTTAAATCAGTTTACAGTTAATATGTTTTCTAAGGTAATCAAATAATAAAGGTTTCGCACATCAAATTTGCCAGCGGGCAATCATCTCCATCAAAGGAAAATTTATGAATACACATCAACAACTGATTGAAAAATTCTACTCCGCCTTTCAACAAAAAGATTGGCAAACCATGCAAACATGTTACCATGATGAGGTAGAGTTCAGCGATCCTGCCTTCACCCATTTGAAAGGCAAAGAAGCCAAGGCAATGTGGCACATGTTGGCTACCAATGCACGCGATTTTTCACTTACATTTAATCAGGTGAAAGCCGATGGCAACAAAGGCAGTTGTCACTGGGAAGCTGCTTACACTTTTTCGCGAACTGGCAAGCGTGTGTTAAACAAAATTGATGCATCGTTTGAGTTTAAAGACGGATTAATCTACCGACACACCGATCATTTTGATTTTTGGAAGTGGACTCAGATGGCGTTGGGCACATCGGGATTGCTGTTGGGATGGACCTCTTTCTTGCAAAACAAAGTGCGGGCAACAGCCATGGGTGGCTTAAAGAAGTTTATGAAAGAAAGCCCTGTTTATAGCTAGAATAGGCCAAAAAACCGCTAAATATAGCCTAAACACCCTCAAATTCAGCGATTTGCATTTACGGAGAATTAATACCTATATTTGAGAGTTAATGAAAGTAAATCCCGTCTGAAAGTATCCCACCTTGTGAGTTTATTGTCGGTACGGTTTTAATGATTTAGCAAGAACATTTTATCACTTAATTTTTAAAACACAAATGAACATTTATGTAGCCAACATTCCCTGGAAAGCAACCGAGGAACAATTGAAGCAGTTATTCTCCGAATACGGTGAAGTAAGCTCTGCGAAGATCATCATGGACAAAGTAACGCAGCGCAGCCGTGGCTTTGGTTTTGTAGAAATGGCTGATGATGCAGCCGGTAAGAGTGCTATCGATCAATTGAACGGTGCTGACTTCCTAGGAAAAAACCTGGTTGTAAACGAGGCTCGCCCACGCGAAGAAGGTAGCGGTGGTGGTCGCGGCAACCGCGGTGGCGGAGGCGGTGGCTTCCGCAGAGGCGATTTCAACAGAGATTATTAATCGATTTGAAATAGAGACTTTACATGCCACGCCAAAAGCGTGGCATTTTTTATTTATAGACATCACAAAAAATCAGTTCGATAGTTTGATGTTTACTTTTTCTGATCGCATCTTGATTTCTATTTTTACTGCATGACTTCTTCGCACGCTTCCAACCGACTCGCCCACGCTACTTCCCCTTATCTTTTGCAACATGCACACAATCCAGTAGATTGGTTTGAGTGGGGCAATGAAGCATTGACCAAAGCAACGCAAGAAGATAAACCCATCTTGTTAAGCATCGGCTATTCTTCGTGCCACTGGTGCCACGTGATGGCGCACGAGAGTTTTGAGAATGAAGACATCGCGCAATTAATGAACGAATTTTTTGTGTGCATCAAGCTCGATCGCGAAGAGCGCCCCGACATCGATCATATTTATATGGAAGCCGTACAAGCGATGGGACAAAATGGAGGTTGGCCCCTGAATGTATTTTTAACACCTGATCAAAAACCATTTTTTGGCGGCACGTATTTTCCTCCCAAAAACTGGGCACAACTACTTGTTCAGATCAACAAAGCCTTTCGCGAAAAGCGAAATGAAATTAATGAGTCGGCAAACGATCTCAGCAAGCATCTGGCCATTTCTGATTTACAGCGTTTTAAAAATGTGCCTCCTGCTGATGGTTTAAATAGCAGCGCGCTCGATGCCATGCACCAGGTTATTGAATCGCGGTTTGATTTTAGCGAAGGCGGACTGGACAAAGCGCCTAAATTTATCATGCCATCCATCTGGCTGTTTTTGCTTCGCTACTATCAAATAAGTAAGAATCCAA
>JAJTHV010000098.1 GCA_021300095.1 Flammeovirgaceae bacterium
AACACTCTCTAAACAAATGAAAACACTCGCGTTGATTTTTATTGGCGGTGGACTTGGAAGTGTAACACGCTTTGGGCTAGGTAAATGGATTACATCAATACATACAAGTGTATTTCCATACGGAACACTGAGCGTGAATGTACTTGCTTGCTTGTTGCTGGGTTGGTTAATTGGTGTTGCTGATCACAAGCAAATGTTGTCCGATTCTACTCGCCTGTTTTGGACCGCAGGTTTCTGCGGAGGGTTTAGCACTTTCTCTACGTTTAGTGCAGAGACTATTTCGCTAGTCCAATCCGGATTGCATTTATCCGGTGGTCTCTATATTTTGGCTAGCCTTATTTTGTGCTTACTGGCTACGTATGCCGGATTGTATTTGGGCAATCACATCAATTGAATACAGGCAGGTAAACCACTTTCTTGGTCTCAAAAAATTCTTCTTTAAAATAATCGGTGAGGTCGTACATACTGTAACGCTTTTTTAATTCGTTCATCTCCTCATCCAAATCACCACCTTTCAAATACAAAATGCCGTTGTCGAGTGTGTGCACCGACTCCGACTTTACTTTATTATTGACCCAACCGTAAAACTCTTTCATTCGTGTAACAGCACGGCTCACAACAAAATCGTATTTGGCCTTCAATTGCTCAGCACGAATCTGTTCAGCTTTTACATTGGTTAATCCCACCGCTTCGGCCACGGCATTCACCACCGTAATTTTCTTTCCAATGGAATCCACCAGATGAAATTTAGTTTCCGGAAATAAAATTGCGAGTGGAATGCCGGGAAAACCTCCACCTGTTCCTACATCCAACACCGAAGCGCCTGATTTAAATTCCATCACTTTCGCTATTCCTAAGGAATGCAAGACGTGGTTCACATAAAGGTTATCTACATCCTTACGGGAAATCACATTGATCTTGTCATTCCACTCCCGATACAAGTTACCTAATTGTGCAAATTGATTCTTCTGCCGCTCCGTTAACTGAGGGAAGTAGTGAGAAATGAGTTCTGCATCTTGCATCTATGCGTTATTTAAAGTTAATTCAACTTTGGAGAAGCTCCGAGTTACAAAAGTCCAAAATTAAAATGAAATCACCATGATCGTTCCTCGCTTCTTACAAAAACTCATGTAGACAACTCAGATATGGATTCTATCATCATAAAAGATAAAATTAAATTATGAAAGCATTTCAAAACTCACTTCTCATGCTGTTGATCAGTCTACTCATTGGGTCGTGTAACCCCAAACCCGCAGAGCAACCCAAAACCTTTGCAGATCGAGTGGATTCGGTAATGACCACTGTACCTGATTTTAGTGGTGTATTATTAATAGCTCAGAAAGGCAAACCGGTTTACCACAAGGCATTTGGGTATCGTAATTTTGAAACTAAAATACCGATAGACACCGCAAGTATTTTTGAATTAGCGTCTGTTTCAAAGCAATTCACAGCGGCTATCATCATGCTGTTGAAGGAAGAGAATCTGCTCACATACGATGATCCGATTGAAAAATATCTGGCTGATTTGCCATACAAAAACATCACCATTCGTCAGTTACTGAACCACACCTCCGGCTTGCCCGACTATCAGGCTATCATGGACGAGCATTGGGACAAAAGTAAAGTGGCAAACAACAATGACATTCTGGAATATCTAAAAAAGTATCATCCTCCTGCTATGTTCGCTCCCGGTGAAAAATACAATTACAGCAACACGGGTTATGTTTTGTTGGCCAGCATTGCCGAAAAAGCATCCGGAAAAGATTTTATTCAGTTGTGCCGTGATCGCATATTTACACCATTAGCCATGTCGTCAACCAACATCCGCACACTAGCCGAAAAAGCATCTATCGATAATTTTGCTCTCGGCCACATTTTTATGGAAGAAAAGAAAAGATTCGTTCGTGCCGATTCATTTCCATCTTCCAACTATACCATCTGGTTGGGAAATCGCAAGGGGCCCGGAAGAATCAGTTCTACTGCTTCTGATCTTCTCAAGTGGGATCAGTCGTTGTACACCAATCAGGTCTTGAAACAAGAAACACTGGAAGAAGCTTTCACGCCAGCCAAACTAAACAATGATTCACTTTCGTATTACGGATTTGGATGGGAGATCAAACCCGATGGCGAGGGCAAAATTGTGTTGCATAGCGGAGATAATCCAGGCTATAAAACAGAAATCATTCGCCACCTTGGTGAAAACAAAACGCTGATCATTTTATGCAACAATGCACACCGGAAATTTCCGGAGTTAGTAGCCACTCTCAATTCACTGTTGGAGAAGAAATAAAATGCGTTCACATCGGTTAGCACTTTCTTTAGTCGATGAGGCGGCAGCTACAATCGATCCTGTATTTTTACACTCACCTCAATTCATTCACGAGCCGTTGAGCAAGCTCTTAGGCTGCACGCTTATTCTAAAAATAGAAGTAGTAAATCCAATCCGGTGTTTCAAAGGAAGAGGAGCTGATTTTTTAGTTTCAAAAAGTCAGGAGCTGCAGTTTGTTTGTGCGAGTGCCGGAAACTTTGGATAGGCTATGGCATATGCTTGTTACAAGGAAGAGAAAAAACTTTTTGTATTCGCTTCAGTTAATGCCAATCCATTGAAGATTGACCGCATGACCGAACTAGGCGCAGAAGTAATTTTAATTGGCAATGACTTCGATGCAGCTAAAGATGAGGCGCGCCACTTCGCGGTAAAAAATAAACTTCGCTTTGTTGAAGATGGTTTGGATATCGAAACTCTTAGTGGCGCTGCTACCATTGGCTTGGAATTGGTGAATGAGTTTAAACAGTTAGACGCTGTGTTCGTTCCCTTAGGAAATGGGGCACTACTAAATGGAGTGGCGCGTGTCGTGAAAGAAAAAATTCCAACTACGAATATTGTTGCCGTGCAAGCAAGTGGCGCACCGGCCATGATCGAATCGTGGAAGACCAACACACGTGTGCAGCATCCTTCGATCCACACCATTGCGGACGGTATTGGCGTGCGCATACCAATTGCACAAGCATTAGAAGACATGAAAGGTTGGGTAGACGAAGGATTTTTGGTGAGCGAAAAATCCATTATCGAGGCCATGCAAGTACTGTACCATCAAACGGGATTGGTGGTAGAACCTTCCGGGGCTGTAGGAGTAGCATCTTTACTTGAAAATAAAGACAAATTCAAAAACAAAACGGTGGCTACCATTTTG
>JAJTHV010000391.1 GCA_021300095.1 Flammeovirgaceae bacterium
GAATCCACAATATTATAAGACATACACGGGTGCTTCCGTGAAGAAATTCATTGAAGGCAACTTAACCCAAGATCACGTTCGCGTTATTTCAGGCAATCCTTTAACAGGAACAGCCATTGGTAAGGACGGACACCTTGGTTTCTTTGATCAGCAAATTTCCGTATTACCGGAAGGTGATTATTCTGAGTTCATCGGCTGGATTACTCCAGGAGAGCGTAAGTTGAGCTTCCACCGCGCGATTGGTTTATTTTCGTTCTTGTCTCCGGGCAAAGAACGTGTGGTAGACACTAACACTCACGGAGAACCTCGTGCTTTTGTACAAACCGGCATTTTCGAACAAGTGACTCCAATGGATGTGCTTCCTACTTATTTGCTGAAAAGCATTTTGGCAGAAGACATTGATGAAATGGAGGCACTTGGAATTTACGAAGTGATTGAGGAGGACTTGGCGCTTTGCGAATTCGTAGATGTTTCCAAGCATAAAGTGCAGGAGATTTTACGCGAAGGAATTGAATTGATTCAACATAGTTAATTAGTAATTCGATGGAATTTTTAAAACATCAGATCGAAAAAATAAAGCCGCATTTCGAAAAGGGCGGCAAATGGGAGAAACACTATTATTCTTTCGAGGCATTAGAAACATTCTTATTTGCGCCCGCCACTACCAATGGTATCAAAGGTTCGCAAATTCGGGATGCCATTGACTTGAAGCGCCTGATGATGACGGTGATCATCGCTATGGTTCCTTGCTTGCTTTTTGGAATTTGGAATGTGGGTCATCAGCATTTTTTAGCAACGGGTCAGGCTGCAGCCGGATTTGGAGATAAAATCTGGGTAGGCATTGTTCAGGTGATGCCTATTGTGATTGTTTCGTATGGCGTTGGTTTAGGAATCGAGTTTGTGTTTGCTACATTTAGAAGACACCCTGTTAATGAGGGCTTCCTTGTAACCGGTATGTTGATTCCGTTGGTCATGCCTCCGGATATCCCACTTTGGCAAGTAGCGATTGCAACGGCATTTGCGGTGATCATCGGGAAAGAAGCTTTTGGAGGAACCGGTATGAACGTGATGAACGTAGCCTTAACGGCTCGTGCATTCTTATACTTTGCTTATCCTACCGATATTTCAGGAAGTGTTTGGACTTACTTGGGCGATGCAAAAGCCGTAGCTGGATATTCAGGTGCCACTCCATTGTCAATTGCGGCTGATGCAGCAACCACCGGAACCAACGTGGTTACATCATTGAACTCTTTTGGTGCAGGATGGAATGAAGGTGTGTTTTCTTTCTCCAATATGTTCATGGGAATCATGCCCGGTTGTATCGGAGAGACCTCAACTTTAATGTGTTTGATCGGTGCGTTCATTTTAGTGGCAACCGGAGCCGGAAGCTGGAAAGTGATTGTAAGTGTTTTCGGTGGAGCATATGCCATGGGTTTATTGTTAAACCTGATTGGTGGGAATGCTTTCGTGGAGATGCCTGCTCATTATCACTTGGTAATTGGAGGCTTGGCTTTTGGAGCTGTGTTTATGGCAACTGATCCGGTAACGGCTTCCCAAACAGAAACCGGCAAATGGATTTATGGTATCCTAATAGGAGTATTTACAGTTTTGATTCGGGTGTTTAATCCGGCTTATCCGGAAGGAATCATGCTGGCGATTTTGTTGATGAAATTGTTCGCCCCACTCATCGATTATTTTGTAGTAAGTGCAAACAAAAAAAGGAGATTACAACGTGCGACAGTCTAATCTTTACATCGTATTATACGCAGCGGCCATCACCATCGTGTGTGGCGGAGCGCTTGCCATTGCATCGCAAACCTTAAAACCTTTGCAGGATGCCAACATTGAATTAGAGAGAAAGAAGAACATTCTTTCTACCGTTATGAAGCTGGAAGAGGGAGCCAATATTGAGCAACTCTATGCAACTCGTGTGAAAGAGCGTGTGATTGATTTTCAAGGCAACGTGAAGTCAGGCATTCCGGCCAGCAAAGTAAACATTGCCGAGCAATACAAATTGAAACCCGAAGAGCGATTGCTGCCTATCTATGAATTCCGCAACCAGGCCGACACTTCGAAAATTGAAAATGCGGTAATGCCAGTGTATGGCTACGGCTTGTGGAATAACATCTGGGGCTTTGTGGCCCTTCAATCAGATTTGAACACCGTTCAAGGTGTGAAGTTTGAACATGCGGGAGAAACACCTGGTTTAGGTGCACGCATTACTTCAGATGATATTCAGGAGCGCTACAAGGGCAAATCTGTTTTTGATGGAGACAATGTGAGTTCGGTGGTTATGCAAAAAGGCGAGGGTTTTGACTATAGCAAGGATCCGCATAAAGTAGATGGTATGTCAGGCGCAACGTTGACCGGAAAAGGAGTTAATAACATGTTGACCGATTACCTCAACTGTTACAAGAATTATCTAAAGAAGAATCAAAAAACTTTATCACTTAACTTATGAGCGCAGAAACTGCAGAGGTGGAAGTTGTAGAGAAAAAGTCGGAGCCACTTTTCTCTAAGAAAAACAAGAAGCTAATTACCAATCCATTGGATATTGACAATCCGATCACAGTTCAGATTTTAGGTGTGTGTTCAGCACTGGCGGTAACTACACAGATGAAACCTGCATTTGTGATGTCGTTGGGCTTGATGATTGTTACCGCTTCGTCCAATGTGGTAATATCTTTCATGCGGAATTCTATCCCATCAAGGATTCGAATTATTGTTCAGTTGGCAATCGTATCATTATGGGTAATTTTGGTTGACCAGATTTTGAAAGCGTATGTATACGATGTATCGAAGCAGCTTTCGGTATTCGTGGGATTGATCATTACGAACTGTATTGTAATGGGTCGTTTGGA
>JAJTHV010000416.1 GCA_021300095.1 Flammeovirgaceae bacterium
ATGAAGATGAAGGTTGACCAATCGCGCGGCTCAAAGAGATTCATGAACCAATCATTCAGTTGAATGCCCGGCTTCGGTTGAATGACAGTATTAAAAAAAACAGGCAATACTCCAATAAACACGATTAATGCAATGATATTCAGCACTAAATAGAGCTTGAACGGGGTGCTGTTAAAGGCATCCTTCCACGTCATGGGCTAGTCTTTAACTTCGATCAGATAATAGTTTTTCTTCCCTTTTTGCGCCAACAAGAATTTGTTGTGAAGTAATGCCAAGGCAGGTTTCGCGTTACCATCGGTAACCTTAGACTTGTTAATGCTCACACCTCCTGCTTGAATCATTTTGCGCGCTTCGCCTTTGGAAGGGAATATGATGTTTTGCGTTGTTTCTGATAAAAGCTCGATGGCTGATCCGCACTGCTCGTAGGCGGACTTGGTGATAACGGCCTGAGGAACACCCTCCAAAACTGATAATAAGGTGGCCTCATCTAAGCTAACTAAATCCTCCGTAGTTGAGCTTCCAAACAGTAAGGAAGACGCTTTTAAGGCTGTCTCAAAGGCTTCCGTTGAATGAACCCTGATCGTGATGTCTTTCGCCAATTCTTTCTGAAGTTTCCGTTCACCGGGCGAAACTTGATGTTCGGCTACCAGCGCCTCAATCTCTTCTTTCGAGCGTTGGGTGAATATCTTGATAAAGTTGGCTGCATCTTCATCAGAAGCATTGAGCCAATATTGGTAAAACTTGTATGCCGATGTTCGATTCGGATCGAGCCAAACATTGCCTTGTTCTGACTTACCAAACTTGGTGCCATCTGCTTTTTTGATGAGGGGAGTGGTCAGCGCAAAGGCTTCACCTTCGGCCTTTCTGCGGATCAGTTCAGTACCCGTTACGATATTGCCCCACTGGTCCGAACCACCCATTTGAAGGCGGCAATTCTTGTTTTCGTACAACCAGTAAAAGTCATATCCTTGAACCAATTGGTAACTAAATTCGGTAAACGATAGTCCGGTTTCCAGGCGCTTTTGCACCGAATCTTTAGACATCATGTAGTTCACCGTAATGTGTTTGCCCACATCGCGGATAAAGTCTAGGAAGTGGAAGTTTTTGAACCAGTCGTAGTTATTCACCATCTCGGCTTTGTTGGGGCCGCTTTCAAAGTTCAGGAACTTCTGGAGTTGTTTCTTAACACCAGCCAGGTTGTGGTTGAGTTGTTCTTCGGACAAGAGGTTGCGTTCAGCTGATTTGCCGGAAGGGTCGCCCACCATTCCGGTAGCGCCTCCCACTAAGGCGAAGGGCTTATGGCCGGACGCCTGGAAATGAACCAGCGTCATGATCTGTACTAGGTTACCGATGTGTAAGGAATCGGCCGTTGGGTCGAAACCAATATAACCGGATACCATTTCCTTCTTTAGCAATTCTTCTGTGCCCGGCATGATGTCGTGCACCATCCCGCGCCAGCGTAGTTCTTCAACAAAGTTCGTGTTCATTCGATCGGTTCAGCAGGAAGCCTTCTCCTGGTTCTGAGCCGCAAATATAAGCCTTGGTGGCCACATCAAAACACTAAAATTTAGCCGAAGTAAACTCTAACTAAAATATTATAAATAACTGTATGTCAATTAGTTTAATTAATTCAAGCTAAAGTTCAAGAATTACTTTCGGTTCGAATTAATTTTTGCTTGCTTTAAGCTTTAATTTAACCTCAATCATGCAGCAACCTGATTCACTCAACCTCGTAGCCGAATTTCACCAAACATTCAAGCATCCTATTTTGCCTTCACCTGCCATTCCGGACGAGTCGCGGTGTAAACTGCGGGTAGCATTGCTGGCAGAAGAGCTGAAGGAACTGGAGGTTGGTATTGCGAATAAGGATATTGTAGAGATTGCCGATGCATTGTGCGATCTGCAATACGTGCTTTCTGGTGCAATTCTGGAGTTCGGACTAGGCGAGAAGTTTAAGGCGTTGTTTGAGGAAGTACAGCGCTCGAATATGAGCAAGGCTTGCAACTCAGAAGCCGAGGCGATTGAAACGGTAGCCTTTTATAATCGGAAAGATGAAACTGAATGCTACTACCAGGAGGAAGGCGGGAAATGGCTGGTATATCGGAAAAATGACAACAAAACGATTAAGTCGGTCAATTACTCGCCAGCGGATTTGGATCAGTTTTTCAAGTAAACTATACATAGAATTCGAGCTGGAAGACAATATCCTGGCCCCGTTGCTGAATGGGATTGATCGCCAGGATGGCCATATCATTAAATGCTTTGATAAACTCCTGCCGTGGAATCCGCAGTTTGCTGACCCCTGGCCGCACTTTATGATACTGCATCCGGCCTGATTTATTGGCCGTAGCACTATACATATAGTCGTATTTGATCGGAATAGGAGAGGGGATGTACTTCATACCCTTTTATGCATAAGTCTTCACAAATTCTATGTGCACCAAGCGATTTTGCACGGCTGTATACTGCGACAGCAAAGAATAAGCCCATGCAGGAACGTAGTTGAAGCGCGTTTCATACTCTTCAATCTTGTTGCATAACTCTCTGACATAGAATCTGATCTGAGCAGCATTTCTACAATCACTTGGCTTCTCAAAATTCTGAGAGGTGAAATTTTTGAGCTCCATTTCCAATTTTCTCTTTTCGAAGTCTGTCATATAATTGTGTATTAATACACAATGATACATATTTCTGTATCAATAAAGCAATATTTAGTGTGTAAAATTACACAATATTTTCTATTACACTTAAAAACAGCTTAAATCGGTCATTCTGATCGTTTTCTACAGTATAAAACGAAACATAGCTTTGTACTGATATAGGGTTGATCTAAGTTTGGTCTAAAAGGTTATTGCAGCAAAATGAAATTTATCGGTTTAGTTCACGTATGATTGAATAGAGCATCCCATTTTTCGGCAGTGAAATATCTTTATCTTTAAAAAATTTTGATTCAATATGGATAAGAGCAGCGAAGGATTTTTGGAACTATGGTATTCCTTAATGTTAATCGGTTCGATCAGCATGGTGGCGTTCGCCATCATTGTTTACCTCATTTACAAGATGCGGGTTTCGATGATTAACGACCTGAAGGAGAAGCATGATTTTATTAACACCAGCGAGGTAAAGTGGTATAAATGGTTTTATTACCTGATCGGAGCGGCAGCCGCCTTTGCGGTAAATCTCTACGGCCAGGATAACAATGGTGGCATCGGTGTTTGGTTTATTGTTCGCTTTTTCATTTCCATCTGTGCAGCTACACTCATCGGCTATGTGGCCTCATTAGTGCTTGAATACTACTATCCTACGGTATTAAACTTCAAGTTGAGAAGACTGCGCTATACCCCTCGCGTTAACCCAAAAACCGGCAGCAAAATGCGCTTGTTGAGTGAGGATGAAGAAGATGTGCACCTGGACGAAGGCATGCAGGCTGAAGAAAACCTCTTCTCGATTGACTATGATGTTTGGATGGACGAAAAGACGGGAGATGTAAAAATTGAAAAATACCAGGGGCATTTGGTCGCACTTCAGTGTAATAACTGCGGATTTTATACCATGAAAGTGAAGCGCGAAGAGATTGTTGAGCGCAATGAGGACGGCAGCCCCCGCGAGTTGTTAAAGCACTATCAATGTGCGTATTGCAAAAACGTCCGTGCTACTCAGTTCACCATATCGCACAAAGAAGCGGAAGATTATAAGAACCAAAAACCCAAGCGCAAAGGAAATCCTAAAAACATCGAATTGATTAAGATGGATGTGCATTCTAACCTTGGACACAAAAAAACGTTTGAGTTTTCATCAGTAGAAGAAGCCCAGAAGTTTCTGACTGAGTTTGATGCTGATAAATTGGTATAAGATTCGCTCTATAAGCTAGAAATGTTGATCGCACTATGAATAGAATTTTGATTACACTACTTTTTGTTACTGCCTCTTTCCAAGTTTTTGCTACCCGTCTGGATACCCTGGAGTTAAAATCAAAGCCTGTATACGGGCGAGAGGCACGTGCTATTACTGAACTTTTGTCGGGCAATCACTACCGCAAAATAAAGCTGAATGATTCGCTCTCTGCCACTATTTTAGACCGATACATTCAGGAACTGGACAATAACCGCACCTATTTTTTAGAATCCGATATCAGAGGTTTTGAAAAGTATCGAACTGCGATTGATGACCTGACCCGCATGGAAAATGTGTCTCCTGCTTTTGAAATCTACAGCACGTTCAGAAAGCGCTACTTCGAGCGCATGAGTTATGTACTGAATACGCTCATCCAGGTAGATCATAATTACGCAGTCAATGAGTTTTATGAAACTAACCGTGAGAAGGAGCCGTGGGCAAAGTCAACCAAAGAATTGAATGAAATTTGGCGTAAAGTGATTAAGAGTCAGGCTCTCAGTTTGAAACTGGCTGGCAAAAAACCGGAGGAGATCACAGAAACGCTAAAGAAACGCTTTGAGCGATTTGAGAAATCTGTGGCTCAATTCAATTCCGAAGACGTATTTAGTCTTTACATGAATTCGATTACCGAGGCGTATGATCCACACACCAATTACTTCTCGCCTAAAGCATCTGATTTATTTAAGCAGAGCATGAGCCTTTCCCTGGAAGGTATTGGTGCTCAACTGCAAACAGAAAATGATTATACCAAAGTTGCAAATGTGATGCCGGGCGGCCCCGCTGATAAGTCCGGATTACTACACAACAACGATTACATTGTGGGAGTAGCCCAAGGCAAAGATGGAGACATGGTGGATGTGATTGGCTGGCGCATTGACGATGTTGTAAAACTGATCAAAGGCCCTAAAGGCACGGTCGTTCGCCTTCAAATCATTCCCAGCGCCACTGGCATTGGTGGAGCTTCGCAAGAGATTGTTCTAACCCGCGATAAAGTAAAACTGGAGGATCAGGCAGCGAAAAAGAGCGTGATTCACTACCAGTCGGAGGGAAGAGACCAAAAACTAGGAGTGATTACATTACCTAGTTTTTACATGGATTATGATGCTTATCAGCGGGGAGATATCGACTACAGAAGCACGACACGCGATGTGAAAAAGTTGATTGGAGAGTTGAAAGCAGAAGGAGTGGATGGTATTGTGATGGATTTGAGAAATAATGGCGGTGGGTCGCTTCCAGAGGCTGTCGATCTTACCGGTCTGTTCATTAAGGATGGCCCTGTGGTTCAGGTGAAAAGCAGTAACAACCGTGTAGATGTTTTGCCAGATGACGACAATGCTGTATTCTATTCCGGGCCTCTGGTAGTTTTGACCAATCGCTTCAGTGCTTCTGCTTCTGAAATTTTTGCCGGAGCTATTCAGGATTACAAACGTGGGGTGATTGTCGGAGAAACTACTTATGGCAAAGGCACAGTGCAATCTGTTCTCGACTTGAATAAGCTTATGAGAGAGAAAGAAATGATCGGATCATTAAAGTTTACCTTTCAAAAGTTCTATCGGGTAACGGGCAGCAGCACCCAACATAAAGGAGTAACTCCTGATGTGCTTTTGCCCAGCGCATTGGATGCAACGCAATATGGCGAAAGCGCCAGTCCGAATGCATTGCCGTGGGACGTAATTAAAGCAGCAGCCTTTCAACAAAATAGCGATGTGAATGATAAGCTTATTGCCAAGTTGAATAAGTCATACCTAGATCGATCTAAGTTTGACGTCAGTTTGAAGAAGTATATTCAGGATACTGAAGAGTTGAAAAAGAACCTGAACGAATCAAAAATATCACTAAATGAAGCGGTTCGTAAAAAGGAAATGGATGAAGCTGAAAAACGCAAAACACAAGGTAAACTTGATACGAAAATCACCTCTAAGGAGGGCCTGCCGGTGAATGACTTGCAGAAAATGGATGATGAGGTACTCCGTGAAGGGTTGCTGATTCTTTCTGAAATTCTTACCAAGAGAATCGGTTAACGATTCTTAAAACCGGATAAAACAAGAAAGGCTTCCCGTGGGAAGCCTTTCTTGTTATTGTGGAAGTGGGTTCTTACTTTTTCTTCTTCTTAGCCACTTTCTTCACGCTTTTCTTAGCTGGTTTTGCTGCTTTCTTCACTGCCTTTTTAGGCGTGCTTTTTTTCACCGCCTTCTTCGCAGTTGCTTTTTTCACCACCTTTTTCGGAGCTGCCTTTTTCACCACCTTTTTGGCTGGAGCTTTCTTGCCAGGAGTTGGTTTTTTGGCTACTGCTTTCTTAGCAGGTGCAGATTTCTTCGTTGCTGCTTTGTTTGTTGGTGCTGCTTTTTTAGTTGGCGCTGATCCCATCTTATTCAAAGCAGAGCCTGCCTTGAACCACTCAATTTGACTGGCATTATAGGTATGGTTCACAGAGATGGTTTCTTTCTTTCCATCCATGTGATTCAGCGTAAGCGTCAATGGTTTGTCCGGTGAGAATGTAGTTAATCCATTGATGTCAATCCGATCGTCTTCTAAAATTTTGTTATAGTCCTCTTTGTTGGCAAAAGTCAATGCCAACATTCCTTGCTTTTTCAAGTTGGTTTCATGGATGCGGGCAAACGATTTTACAAGAATTGCACGTACGCCCAAGAAGCGAGGCTCCATTGCAGCGTGCTCACGAGAAGAACCTTCACCATAGTTCTCATCACCTACAACAATACTTCCGATTCCTTTAGCCTTGTAAGAGCGCTGTACTTTAGGCACTTCATCATGTTCACCCGTCAGGCCATTCTTCACGCTGTTAATCTTGTCGTTGAAGAAGTTGGTAGCTCCAATCAACAAGTTGTTGGAGATGTTATCTAAATGTCCACGATACTTTAACCATTTACCGGCCATCGAGATGTGGTCAGTAGTACATTTACCTTTCGCTTTAATCAATAAGCGCAATGCTTTCAGATCAGTACCTTCCCATGGTGCGAATGGTTCCAATAACTGCAAACGATCCGAATCCGGGTTCACTTTCACGGATACTTTGCTTCCATCTTTTGCAGGAGCAATGAATCCGGGGTCTTTCACATCGAATCCCTTTTTAGGCAATTCATCTCCGGTAGGAGGGTCTAATTTTACCTGCTGACCTTCCTCGTTGGTGAGGTAGTCAGTCAATGGATTAAAGTTTAAGTCACCGGCAATGGCCAAAGCCGTTACAAGTTCCGGTGAACCGACAAACGCATAGGTGTTTGGGTTACCGTCATTGCGCGATTGGAAGTTGCGATTGAAGGAGTGAACGATTGTATTTTTCTCTTTGCGATCGGCACCGACACGCGCCCACATTCCAATACAAGGTCCACAGGCATTGGCAAACACCTTGGCCCCAATCTTATCGAATGTTTCAATAAATCCATCACGCTCAATGGTATAGCGTACTTGTTCTGAACCGGGGGTGATCGTAAACAAAGCTTTGGTTTTTAGACCCTTAGCTGAGACCTGTTTTGCCAAGCTGGCAGCGCGGGCAATATCTTCATAGGATGAGTTGGTACATGATCCAATCAAACCTACTTCAACTTTGGTTGGCCAGCCATTCTTAGCCGCTTCTTCTTTCAACTTTGAAATTGGAGTAGCTAAATCCGGAGTAAACGGACCATTCAAGTGTGGCTCCAACTCGGATAAGTTGATTTCAATGACCTGATCAAAATACTTTTCAGGGTTTGCATATACTTCCGGATCACCCGTTAAGTCTTTTTTAATTTTATCGGCCATTTTCGCAACTTCTGCACGGCCGGTAGCCACTAAATAACGACTCATCGATTCATCATATCCGAATGTGGAAGTGGTAGCTCCGATCTCTGCACCCATGTTACAGATGGTTCCTTTACCGGTACAACTCATGGAAGTAGCACCTTCGCCAAAGTATTCAACGATAGCACCTGTTCCACCTTTTACGGTTAGGATACCGGCTACTTTCAAAATAACATCCTTAGCAGAAGTCCAGCCATTGAGTTTACCGGTCAATTTGATACCGATCAATTTCGGAAACTTCAATTCCCATGCCATTCCGGCCATTACATCTACAGCGTCTGCACCACCTACGCCAATCGCCACCATCCCTAAACCACCGGCATTCACGGTGTGCGAGTCAGTGCCAATCATCATTCCACCCGGGAAGGCGTAGTTTTCAAGCACCACCTGATGAATAATACCTGCACCTGGTTTCCAAAAACCGAGGCCATATTTTGTGGAGACAGAAGAAAGGAAATCAAAAACTTCCTTGCTTTCGGTATTCGCAAAACTTAAGTCATCAGCAGCACCCACTTTGGCAGTGATGAGGTGATCGCAATGAACGGTGGAAGGCACTGCTACTTTTGGTTTTCCGGCAGACATGAATTGCAGTAATGCCATCTGGGCGGTGGCATCTTGCATCGCCACGCGATCGGGAGCAAAATCTACATATGATTTTCCTCTTCCGAAATTCTCGAGCTTTTGCTCGGCATGAAGGTGAGAGTAAAGGATTTTTTCTGCCAAGGTAAGAGGCTTACCTACTACTTTTCTAGCTTTCGCAATTCGGCCCGGCATTGCCTTATAGGTGGCCTTGATCATGTCTAAATCGAATACCATATTTTGTAGATTAAAATGTTGTCGCTAATCTACAAAATATGATGAGATTTAAAGGATTTGATGAAGAATATTAGCGGGCTTATCGCCTATTTATCATTGGTAAAAGAGAAGCCTTATGTTATCGGGTATTGATGTAGTTTAGGAAGTCGCGTTTAGTATTCTCTTCCCTGAATTTACCCGAAAAGTAGGCGGTACCGGTTTTACTATTTGTATCGCTAACTCCACGGGAGGCTACGCACATGTGGTTTGCATCCACCACAACCCCTACATCTTTGGTGTTCAAAACGCGCACTAACTCCTTGCCAATCTGCACAGTAAGACGCTCTTGCACCTGTGGTCTTTTAGCAAAATACTGTACGAATCGGTTGATTTTAGATAGCCCGATCACTTTGCCGCTAGAGAAATAGGCTACG
>JAJTHV010000005.1 GCA_021300095.1 Flammeovirgaceae bacterium
CACCTGATAATAAATAATCGCAAAAATCGCTGCGCCTTTACTTTCAATAGTCGCTTTGCGATCCCATGAAATCAAATTTTGAATCACTTCCTGGTGATCGGGCAGATCGTTTGGCGAAAGCTGAAACAATACATTGGCATCGGTTTGGTAAGCCAACTTCTGCGGCAACTGCAAATCGTATTTGATGCGCTTAAAGTCCTCGTAACTAACCTGCGGATATTGGGCAATCAATTCCATGAATCGCTTGCTGCGATTGTTGTCGTGAGTTTCATAACCCATCGCTTTATCATTGTAGGTGCTGGCTAAAATGTTATTCGCCTCCGCAGTGGCATTGAAGGGCGAGTGATTGCTGTTATACAAATATCCTGATGCAGGGTTCACCAACTGAGGGAGTTGATCAATCGGATAAAAATCATTCCACAAGGTTTGAGAGGTATTACCCGGCACGGTTGCATTCCAATCATACCCTGCTTTGCGCACCGGAATTTTTCCGTTACTGATATAATAGATCGTGTCGTATTTATCGGCATAAATAATATTGTAACCGGAGATGGCTCCCATCGACAATGCCTTTTTAAACTCGGTAAAATTTTTGGCTTTGTTCATGCGGTACCATTGCTCGAGTGCACGTATTTCCATCAACGCTCCAGTACGGATCGCAAAGGTTCCCTTCTTCGTCACGAGCGTGGGGCCAAATTTACTATTCCAAATTTTTCGTTTCACCGTAACAGGAATTCCCATCACTTTTACTTTTAATTTGATGGTTGTCTCTTCCAAGGTTTCCCAATGATCATCTAACTTATATTGGTTCTCGTTGGCCGGATTGATTTCCAGTTGATACACATCTAACTTATCCGGATTGTTCACTGTGTGTGCCCATCCTAAATTTTCATTGCATCCATGCAAAATGCTGGGCGCACCTGGAAACAATGCACCTAAAATGTTCCAACCTTCTTCGCTCATCAAGTGTGCTTCATACCACGCAACAGGTCCTTCCAATGGTTGATGCGAGTTAATCGCCAGATATACATTGCCATCTTTTGTTTTCTTGGAATTGAAAGCATACCCATTCGAGCCACCCGGAGCAAGGTTGGATGCCAATGGCACTACCCCACCGGTTATCTCGCGCAGTGCCTTATCGGCACCACTGGAAATAGCCAATTGCAAGACAGAATAAGTAAGCATGTCTTTCGGTGTCACCGGAAAAAGATTTTTCAGCAACACTTCGTGTGGATGAGCGTTCGCGTACGCGTTGATGCCTGCCGCATAACTTTCTAAAATAAGTTTATAATCGGGGGCAATGTCTTTGTCGTAGCGCTCGTCTACAATCTTGCGGCATTGAAGAAACTGCACCACAAAATCAACCGTAGCACCAGACTTTCCGGAGTACAAACCCAGCATGGCTTTGCCAGCCAAAAATCCTTGCTGAATAGTTTTGAAATCATCTTCGGCATTAGCCCACGCCAAACCATACGCTACGCCCGCATCGGTCTTTGCTGCAATGTGCGGCACCCCCCATTTATCACGAATGATATCGATCGTAGTCGGATCGGGTAATTGTGCAACTACGAATGGGGCGTAGAGTGCTGCGATCAGAAAACAAATTTTTACACGCATGGTAAGATCATTAATGGTTATAAACTCAATGTCGTTAAGTTAAGCTCTACTGACTTCCTTAGTTAAAAGCCTTGCATTCCAATCACTCTGCATTTTTCTTAATGGCAAACCAGGTAACTTCATAAGCTGTGAACAAAAAATAATTTACGATAAAGAAAGAGACATTGGCATTGGCTGCTGCCGGATCCAGTCGTAAAAACACAAACACATAAAAGCCACTCAATACAATTTTCAACACGACCGTCAACATAAAGTTGCGCACAAAGTCGAGCGGCTGGCGGGGATGAGTTCGTTCCAGAAATAAAAAGATGAGAGCCGTACTCACCATCATTACCAGCAAAGTAACAGCGAGAAAACTAGGTGATGCGATGACCCCTGCTTTTATTAGAAAAAGCGTGACGGCCATCACTATCAATGCCATTCCAATTAATCCAACCAAAAAACGCGTGCTACTCATTGAGTGATCGATACATTTTATACATCATTCCACTAAAAGCAATTACAACAAATACCAACAAAAACACCGGGAACCGATAGCCAAAATAGGAGTCGATTTGAAAACCGATCCAACCGGCTGCCCCTATTGTGGCCAGCAACTGCAAGCCCAGGCTACTGTATTTTAAGAATGTATTATCGGGGTTTTTGGGCATGGTAATCAAAAAAAAAACCGCAGGTGATTCACCTACGGTTTGTTTACTTTCTGTTCTATCATTTAGTTGAGTCTCGCTTCTTGCGCATGTGGACGAATGCCATTTTCGCTCATCTTAATATCTTTCATTGCGGCACCCATTTTACAACTTCCGTTAAATACAGCTCCGCTTTCTACCACCAGTTTTCCCGTGCTGATGTCTCCGTTAATTACCGCGGTCGACTTCAACACCAGCATTTCAGAAATGTCAACTTTGCCTTTTACCTCGCCTTCAATATCGGCATTTTGGGCGGTGATGTTTCCTTCTACATGACTGGAATTACCCAACGCCACTTTTGATTTTGATTTGATGTTTCCGATGATTTTACCCTCTATGCGGATATTACCATAGGTTTCAATATTGCCTTCTAAAATAGTGCCTTTGCCAATAACATTGCTTGAGTTACTGATTTCATCTGCTGCTCGCTTTTGTTCTTTCGAAGTTAACATGGCATGTTGTTTAAAATGTTACAAATTCTTCCGGGTTCAATGAGTTGCCGTTGTGCCACAATTCAAAATGCAAATGGGGACCGTCCGTCATCTCGCCACAATTGCCAACGATAGAGATTATATCTCCTGCGTTGACAAAATTACCAACTTTTTTCAATAATCCTGCATTGTGCTTGTAGACCGAAATCAGGTTGCCCCGGTGCTGCACGGCTATGACGTAACCTGCATCTTGTGTCCACGAAGCCATGATGACGGTTCCATCCGCAACCGACTTTACGGGCTCGTTCGTTTTGGCCACTATATCCACACCAAAGTGTGCTTTCTTGGCATCGTACTTATCGCTGATAAAACCATTGATGGGTGTAAAGAAAAAGAAGCCCTGCAAGTCGCGGTATTTGCGTTCGTTGAGCGATACAAGCGAATATTCTGCTTGCTCAAACTCTTTTCTGAATTGCGAATCAGAGGCTACCAACTCGAGGCTTCCGGTTGGTTTCACCGTTTCTGAATTTACGTTCAATAATTTGGCCGGATCCACAAATCCTGAAGAGGTATCGCCACGCAAAATGCGTTGTAAATTTTGAATGAACTGATCTTTGTGATCTACCTCCACCGAAAGCGAATCCACCTTAAGAGCAAGTGCATATAACTTCTTGTTTTGCTCCATTTGTTCATACTTCGGGTCAAACCACTTTGCCAACAATGTTTTCGACAGAAAAAGGCTTCCCACAAAGATGAATAAGAACACCGCAGCGGCAACTACCAGCAGCTTGGCATAGGTAAAACCAATAGAGGTTCTTTCCGCCAAGTTGTCTTCGTTGCGTATCACCAACTGGTATTTGTTGGTAAGGCGTTCTGAAAGGGTTTTCTTAGGTTTCAAAAAAGTAAAATTTGCGGTAAAATTAGCCAATCCTACCAATTCATTGCAATATGTTTGGATGGTATTGCCAAAACAGTAGGCGAACTCGCTTTGGCCCCGTTAACCTGTAGATCCACAGCTTATTTATTGCCCGGTGTTTTTTACTTTTACAGGTATGTGTGTGGGCTTTTCTCCATTATACTAAGTTAGAATTGTTTCTCGTTATAGTGCGTTAATGACTGTTTCACCTTTTACCCGATTGAAGTGGCCAATCCACATGCGGTGGTTTTGCAAAACCAGTATGTGTGTTGGGGTGATGCTCGTATTGGCCGGCTGCTCCGTAGAACAAAACACCATTACGAGTTCTATTTTTCATAATGTCACGGCTCAATACAACGGTTACTACTACGCCCGCGAAAAAGCGATTGAAGTAGAAAAGCTTATCGCGAAAACGCTGGACGATGATCCCACTGAAATTTTGCGACTATTTGCCGGGCTCGACACCACTCAAGCAAAGACGTATGTAAAAGATACCGAAGAAATCATCAAAATGGCGTCTATTTCAATCCAACGCCACCCCAACAGCAAATGGGTAGACGACAACTACATTATGGTGGGATTGGCGCGCCTCTATGCATGCGATTTTCAAAATGCTATTCTCACCTTCAAATTTGTAAATACCAAAAGCCCTTCTGCCGACACACGGCACACTGCCTTGTTACATCTGCTGCGCACCTTTACGGAGCAAGGTGACTATGAGCGAGCAGATGAAGTATTTCGTTTTCTGGAAAAGGAAAAACTAAGCAAGGAGAATTCAAAAAAACTGTATCTCGAAAAAGCGTATCTCTTCCAACTGCGACATGATTACAACAACATGGTTCACAATCTTTCCATGGCCGACTCTTTGTTGGTACGCAAGGATCGCAAAGGGCGCATCTACTTTATCATTGGGCAAGTGTATCAAAAACTTGGGTTCAATTCGGAAGCCTATAATTTTTATCGCAAGTGCCTTACTACTAACCCGGAATACGAAATTGATTTTTATGCACGACTGAATATGGCGCAGGTAGCTAATATTCAAGACAAGCGCGACTCTAAATTGGTGCGCAGGCAGTTTGAAAATTTATTAGCTGATGCTAAAAATCAAGAGTTTAAAGACAAAATTTATTTTGAGTATGGCGAGTTTGAACGCAAGCAAGGATTTGTGCCGGAAGCCATCGTAAAATATAAACTAGCCGCTCATGCCGGTAAAAGCAAACGCATTCAAGGGCAGTCGTTCTTACGTGTGGGCCAACTCAACTTCGATTCGTTGAAGAAATATTCACAAGCGAAACTGTATTACGATAGCGCCATCATGACTCTTCCAAAAGAGTTTGAAAACTACAACGCGATTAAAAAACGACAAGAAGTGTTGGGTCAATTTGTCACCTACACGGAAACCATCACGCTCAACGATAGCTTGTTGCGCTTAGCCGCCATGGACACTTCATTGCTTCGCAAGCAATTGGATTCGACATTCGCAGCGCGCGATAAAAAAATCGCTTCCGCGAAAAAACGCAAAAAGAGAAGCGACTCCGGTTCAGGTTCGTCTTCCAATCAAAATTCGGCTTTCAACAACAACGAGTCTACTACCACCAGCGATTGGTATTTTGGAAATAGTGCGTTGGTCGCATCCGGGCAAACCGAGTTTCAACGCATCTGGGGAACCATACCACTAGAAGACAACTGGAGGAGATCGAACAAATCCAATGTCATCAATGATCAACCAACGGCCGAAGCAAAACCCGTTGAAGTAGCGGCTAAACCAACCGCAGCAGCTGAAAGTGCGCCTGTAGCTAAAGTAGATGAAGCCGGCAAACTTTTGAAGTCGCTGCCCTATACGGAAAAACAGAAAAGCGAGTTGCTGGCCAAAATCGAGAATGCCTACTTTAAACTAGGCGATCTGTATTATTTCAATTTGGAAGATCGGTTGAATGCTGCCGAATCGTATGAAAAGCTGTTGGATCGTTTTCCGGAGTCAGAACTCGAACCAGAATCGCTTTACAAACTATATCTCATCTATCAGGAAACCGACCCCGTGAAGGCGGCCATGTATGCCGATCGTTTGAAGAATGAACACCCCAACTCAACGTTTGCTAAAATTTTGGTTAATCCAAACTACCTAAAAGAAACCAGTGTAGCAGCGGAAAAACAAAAGCTAATCTATAAAGAGGCATATGCCCTCTATCAAAAGAACAATTTGCGGGCGGCTCAGGAAAAAGCAGACCAAGCCATTCAAGTGGGCGAAACCAATTTTACGCCCCAACTCGAATTGTTAAAAGTTTTGATCACGGGCCGCACCGAAGATGTGGCCAAATATCAATTTGAATTAGAAAGTTATATCAAGAAATACCCCAACGAACCTTTGAAAGCTTACGCGGAAGAATTGCTGGCTTCGTCTAAAGCTTTATTGGATAAACTGGAACGCGCCAAGGGAATCCAGTACAGTACAACCACCACAGGTCCGCATTATTTTGTTGTAGTTTATAAGACCAGCGACCGGATTACCAACCCCGTAGCCGATGCGCTGGATCAATTCAATAGCAGTCAATGGAAAAACCTGAAACTAACCACCAGCAATCTGGCCTTAACGGATGATAAAACCCTTACCATGACCGTGGAATTTGCCGATCGCGAAAGCGCCCTCAGTTATTTTGACAAATTTCTCGCTCAACTATCCAGCGCAAAGCCGTTTTCCAATTATAAATTCTATAATTTTGTAATTACCAAAGATAATTTCCAAACTTTTTACAGAACCAAATCGCTGGATGAGTACCTCACCTTCTTCGACCGGAACTATCAAAAGCAAAGTCAGTAAATTCCTACGGGTAAAAAAGACCTGGATACCCAAGGCCATTAAGTACATCTGGATTTTATTCCTATGCTTTATACTTGGCTTGCCGCTTTACATATTGAGCGTAAAAGTAGACTTGTTCGGATTATTCGGTGGCATGCCTAGCCTGACAGAAATTGAAAATCCGGATAACGATTTATCGTCTGAGATTCTTTCTGCCGATGGCGTTTCGTTAGGCCGCTATCACAGAGGCGCCAATCGTAGTCAGGTTCATTTTAACGAACTATCCGATGACTTAGTAAACACCTTATTGATTTCTGAAGATCATCGTTTTTACGAGCATTCCGGATTAGATCTTCCCGCTTATGGCAGAGTGCTAAAAGGGCTACTCACATTTTCTCCAGCCGGTGGTGGAAGCACCATCACACAGCAGCTTGCAAAAAATTTATACACCCTAAATCCAGATAAAAGCCTGGATGGCCATTTAGCGATACTTGGTAAATACCCTAAACGTATTATTCAAAAAACTAAAGAATGGATTATCTCAATTAAATTAGAAGAGAACTTTACAAAGGAAGAGATCATTGCAATGTATTTAAATACTGCTACGTTCAGCAGCAATACATTTGGAATTAAAGTAGCATCAGAAACCTATTTTGATAAAGGCCCGGACAGTTTGAATATTCAGGAGTCTGCAGTATTGGTGGGTATGTTGCAAGCCGCAACTGCATTCGATCCGAACCGTAACCCTAAGTCATCGTTAAGGAAACGAAACGAGGTTTTAAATAAACTCTTCCGGCATGGCTACAAAATCAAAACTCTGAAGGAGTATGATTCTGTCAAGGCATTGCCCATTGAATTAAAATACAGTTTCCAAAACCAAAACGAAGGACTGGCCACCTATTTCCGCACGGTGTTACAAAATTATCTGACCAAATATTGCAACGACAAAGGCATTGACCTCTACAACTCTGGTTTAAAAATTTATACCACCATCGACAGCCGCTTGCAAAAATATGCCGAAGAGGCAGTGAGTGAACACATGAAAGATTTGCAGGGCAAGTTTTTCAGCGAATGGAAACGAAGAAACCGCAACCCGTGGGTAGATGAAAACGGAGTGGAGATCAAAGACTTTCTTCAAAAACGCATCAAACAAAGTGATGCCTACAAAATGTATGTGGAGAAATATGGCGAAGATTCTGACTCACTCAAGATCATGCTCAAGCTCAAAAAGCCGATGACCATCTTCACCTGGAATGGCGAGCGTGATACCACCTTCAGCAGTTTTGATTCACTCAATTATTACAAACGCTTTTTACAAACCGGCTTGATGTCCATGGATCCAAACACCGGTCACATCAAAGCATGGGTAGGTGGTTTTAATCACAAGTATTTTAAGTTCGATCACGTGCGCCAGGGCAAGCGCCAGCCAGGTTCTACGTTCAAAGCATTTATCTATGGTCTGGCAATTGAAAATAACTATTCTCCTTGCCATCAGATGATAGATATCTCGCCTCAGTTTTCCACTCCAGGACAACCGGATTGGTACCCGATGAATTCCAATGGCACTCGCGGTTCCGGCAAGAAAATGACCATCCGCCAGGCAATGGCACAGTCTGTAAATGCGATATCAGCACAACTCATGAAAGATCTTGGTGAAGAGAATGTAGTTGAGTTTGCACACCGCATGGGTATTGAAAGTCATTTGGATGCCGTGCCTTCGTTGTGTCTTGGAACCAGTGATGTCTCATTGTTTGAAATGGTGGGCGCTTACAGCACGTTCGTGAATGGTGGTATCAACACCCAACCGTTTTTTATCTCACGCATTGAAGATAAAAATGGCAATGTGATCGAAAACTTCGTTCCTAAAACCAAACAAGCGATCGATGAACAAACTGCCTTTCGTATGATTTATATGTTGAAAGGGGGCGTAGAAGAAAAAGGTGGTTCATCACGTGGCCTAAGTCCTGCCATTTTGCAAGACAACGAAGTGGGTGGAAAAACCGGAACGACCAATGATGCATCTGATGGTTGGTACATGGGTGTAACGCACAATCTGGTGACAGGTGTGTGGGTAGGTGGTGATGAACGGGGCATTCATTTTCCTTCATGGGATTTTGGACAAGGCACCCGCACCGCCCGACCTATTTGGGACAAGTACATGGTGAAAACCTATGCCGACCCGAAATCAGGTGTTACGAAAGGTTATTTCAAGCGTCCGTCCAATGGGGTAGATGTTTCGTTTGACTGTGGTAAATTCACGCAAGTATCGGACTCGGTCAAAGTAGAGGACGAAGAAGAGTGGGATATTAAAAATTAGGAGTTAACGGACTGGTCGCACGTTTGCACCACACACATGCTAAAAGATCAAGTTGCTTCGCTACCCGATTCCCCCGGTGTGTATCGGTATTACAACAAGGAAGATGTATTGATCTATGTTGGCAAAGCGAAAAGCCTGAAGAAGCGCGTCAGCAGCTACTTCAACAAGCAATCACAATACAATCGCAAAACCGAAAAGCTGGTTTCTGAAATCCACCGACTGGAATTCACGTTAGCGAACACCGAATTTGATGCGCTGCTGCTCGAGAACAATCTGATCAAACAGAATCAGCCGAAGTACAACATCTTGCTGAAAGATGACAAAACGTTTCCGTACCTATGCATTTTAAAAGAACGCTTCCCGCGGATTATCTCCACGCGTAAATACATTCCCAAGCAAGGCGAATATTTTGGACCCTATTCCAGCGTAAGCTCCATGAACAGTGTACTGGAGTTAGTGAGGCAATTGTATTCCATCCGCACCTGCTCGTTGTTGCTTTCCGCAGAAAACATTGAGGAGAAAAAATTCAAAGTGTGTCTAGAGTTTCATATTGGCAATTGCAAAGGCCCATGCGAAGGCAAACAAGAAGAGCAACCTTACTTAGAAGAAATTGCTCAAGCCAGACATGTGCTGAAAGGCAACCTCAGCATTGTCGAAGATTATTTTTCGGATCAAATGAAACAAGCGGCCGAGAAGCTTGAGTTTGAAAAGGCGGCTTTCTACAAATTCAAGTTAGAGAAACTCGAAAACTTCCAGAGCAAATCGCTGGTGGTGAATCGCAAGCTAACCGACATTGATGTGGTAACAATTGCGAGCAGCGAAACCTTTGCCTACATCAACTACCTGCAAATCAAAGAAGGCGCGATTATCTTTTCTAAAAATCTGGAGATCAAGAAAAAACTGGATGAATCGGATGATGAGATTTTGAACTTGGCCGTAGAAGAGTTGCGCACGGAATACCACAGTAATAATCCTGAAGTGTTTACCAATGTGGCGTTGAGTGTGAAATCAGAGTTATATGAAAATATCATTCCCATCATTGGCGATAAAAAGAAACTGGTCGATCTCTCGTTAAAGAATGCGTTGTACTTGAAGCGTGAGCGTGAGATCAATCTGGAGGAACGCAAGACCAAAAAGAATGAAGTGCTGCACATCTTGCAAGAAAACCTGCGACTGATTCAATATCCAAAAATCATTGAGTGTTTTGATAACTCCAACTTTCAAGGCACCAATCCGGTTGCATCGATGGTGCGCTTTGTGGATGGCAAACCTGATAAAAAAGGCTATCGACATTTCAATATCAAAACAGTTGTAGGCCCCAACGACTTTGCCTCGATGAAAGAAATTGTGGGCAGACGCTACAAGCGCATCATGGAAGAGCAAGGGGAATATCCACACTTAATTATTGTAGACGGTGGCAAAGGCCAGTTGAGCAGCGCATGCGAGGCATTGCAAGAGCTGGGGTTGTATGGCAAAATTCCGATTGTGGGCATCGCTAAGCGGTTGGAAGAAATTTATTATCCGGAAGATCCACTCCCACTTTTGATCAGCAAAAAATCACCCGGCTTGATGTTGATTCAACGTATCCGCGATGAGGCGCACCGTTTTGGCATTACCTTCCACCGACTGAAGCGCAGCAATTCTACCTTCGTTACAGAATTGGAAAACATTCCGGGCATCGGCAAAAAGACAGCTGATAAACTTCTGGCACACTTTAAGTCCTTCAAAAAAATTAAAGAAGCTTCTTTGGAAGAATTGAAAGAAGTGATAGGCGAGGCAGCCGCTTTGAAAATCCGAGAACATGTGGAAGTAGGAAATTCTGAGCCAAAAGAATAAATTGCACTGTATGCTCAATGAATTAGGTTCTATTATACTTGATACACGTAGTCTGGGTGGATTCACGGATGCTGAGTTCTATCAATTCTGCTTGGACAACAGAAATCTAAAATTTGAGCGAGATGCTTTCGCGAATATCATAGTTATGTCTAATACAGGCGGTAAAACAGGCTACTACAATACGGAAATATTAGCAGAGTTGGCCATTTGGAATCGACAACACAAAACCGGTATCTGTTTTGATTCTTCTACGGCTTTTCGATTACCAAATAGCGCTGTTCGATCTCCAGATGCTGCGTGGGTTGCCGTTGAACGATGGAATAAACTTTCTGAAAAAGAGAAAGAACAATTCCCTCCATTATGCCCAGACTTTGTTCTAGAAATCAAATCTGCTTCTGATCAGCTTTCCTCTTTGAAGTCAAAAATGGATGAATGGGTAGCGAATGGTTGTCGGTTAGCTTGGCTAATCAATCCGGAGGATAAAACTACTCTCGTTTACTCATCCGGTCAGATAAAAATAATTTCCTTTCAAGAAGTTCTTTCAGGAGAATCAGTCATGCAGGGCCTAGAGCTTGGACTCGGATCTATTTTCAAATAGGAAACTTTATCTCATTCCTCCTTGGTCTGCGTCTGCACTGAGCGAATTTTCAATCATCTTTGCAATTCACTACACCCGTCCTACAACTCATGCCATTTGACTTGGCAAGCAGGCATCTAAGCCTCACTTTTGCCGTATGGTAGTTCAAATATCTATTGTATGAAGGCTTATTTACTTTCGCTTGCCCTAATTGTATCCTCCACCGTGTGGGGACAGATCGGCATTTACTCTTCCAATTCTTCGTTCAACGGCAAAACCGTCTACAAGCATTCCACCGGCCTCACCAGCTTTAATGTGGAAACGCGTGGCAAAATAGAACTCACCGACAATGACTTAGACGTAAAAAGCATGTCGCCCGATGGTTATTTAGAAATCACCAAAACGGTATTCGGCAGCAAACGCTCCATTGTGATTACCCCACAAGGCAATGGTTTGAAGCGCGAGTATTATGAAGGTCGCACGCCCGTTGGTTTTGAACCGGAAGGACGCAAATGGCTTTCGGAAGTGCTCCCTGAATTGGTGCGCACCACAACCATTGGTGCCGAAAGTCGTGTAAATCGTTTCTTTCGACAAGGAGGTGCCACAGCTGTTGTCAATGAAATCAGACGGCTTGAAAGCGATCATGTGAAAGCACACTACGCTACACTTCTCATGAAGTTGAATATCCCTGTCAGTGATTATGGTATGATCGCTTCCGGCATCTCAGGCACAATCGACTCTGACCATTATCTCACGGAGTTTTTGAAAGGAAGCATGGACAAATTCCTGCAAAACAAAACGGCCACCGAGGCACTATTCACGGCTACACAAAAAATGGAATCGGATCATTACAAAACAGAAGTCATCCGTGAAGCGTTGTATAGTGCTCCTGCCACTGCCGAAAATGTGCGTATCATTATGATTGCTACCGGGCGCATGGACTCTGATCACTACAAGACCGAAGTTTTAAAAGCCCTTTTAAAGCAAAGCAACCTGACTGATCCGGTGATTACCGAAATGATTAATACCACTCAAACCATCGAGTCTGATCACTACCGCAGTGTGGTGCTAAACAAAGCGCTATCCAAGCAGGGTTTATCAGCCACCGCTTTTCAAAAAGTACTTGAGTCTGTGAAAAACATCGAATCCGATCATTATAAAAGTGAAGTGTTGGGCAACCTCTTTCAAAACAACCTGACTCCTGAAGTCTTGAACAGCGCGATGGAAGTAATCGGATCAATTGAATCAGATCATTACATCACACAAGTGGCCAATCAATTGGTGAAACGTCAAAACCTCACAGACGAAAATTTTCAAAAGCTACTAGGCGCCATGAGTGCCAACCAAAGCGACCACTATATGTCGGTATTCTTGCAAACAGCTTTGGAACGCCCCAGCCTGTCTAAGGAAAACCTGATGAGCATTTTACAGGCAACCTCGCATATCGATTCAGATCATTACATCACCGAAGTGCTAACAGACGTAGGTTATAAAATGAAAGGCATGAATGATGCTGCACTAAAGGAAGCCTATCGCACAGCCGCCAAGCGCATCGAATCTGAAACCTACTATGGCCGCGCCATGCGGGCAATCGACTAAATAAAAAAGCCGGAGCGTAGATTACTGCGCTCCGGTTTCTCATTAACTTCCAGATCAATTGCATTGAGGATTAATTTTTTTATCTTCATGCGATCACAAATCATCAAAGTAATAAGTTTTCACAAATGAAGAAGTATGCCTTGCTCATCGCTAGCTGCACCGGACTGGGCATTCTACTTTTTCTTTTCATCTATTATAGTGAGAATGGGTCGGTGGCTCCTATTAGCACCACATGGAAACGATATCTGTTGCTGATTGCGCTTACCAACGCCATTGGCGTTCTTCTCTTAACTACTGACCGCATCATCAACAAGCTATTGGATTGGAAAGAACATTTCATGATGCGCTTTCTGGTGGGGCTAATCGCTAACTTCATTGTGATGGCTTTGTTTCTTAGCCTTACGGGAAAATTCCTATTTTCATTAACCTCCGAAGAGCTTTTGAAACTGGTGATCGTTTTTGTGATCGTTGTTGTTATCTATGAAATATTTTACGGCCTTTTCTATTCTTATTATCACTATGCAGTCATTCAAGCTGAACAACTAAGATCGGATCGCTGGCAATTGGAATTACAGTTCGAATCGCTCAAGAGTCAGATCAGTCCACACTATCTTTTTAATTGCCTCAACACCGTTTCTTCATTGCTGTTCAAAGACACACGGGTGGCTGAAGAATTTATCCGCAGAATGGCCGACACCTTTCGATATGTATTGTCACACCAAAAGCAACGACTTGTTTCCTTACGGGAAGAACTGGAGTTTGTGAAATCGTATTACTTTCTACTACAGGTGCGTTATGAATATCACTTGCAACTGGAAGTGAATCTGCCACAAAATGTAATGGACAGTGTAGTGCCTCCGATGACTCTGCAACTGTTGGTGGAGAACGCAGTGAAGCATAACAAAATCAGCAAAGACAAACCACTGCTAGTGTATATTGGCGCACAAGACAATACGCATTTGTTAATAACCAATACTAAAACCGATGCCACACAACCGGTGGTCAGTTTTCGGGTAGGGTTGGAAAACATTCATCAACGCTATAAATTCTTTACGACCGAGAAAGTGGTAGTGAAGGACGGAGAAAAATTTCAGGTTCAATTGCCCGTATTGAAGAAAGATAAAATCAAACCAGCAAAAGGATGAAACGGATTTTCATACATAATCCCTTCTTTCGCATACTGGCTCCACCTGTGTTTGGTGTCTTCATCTATTTGTTGATTCTGTTGATCAATAACAATGTAGGGCAAATCACCACGCTGATCAGCAATCAGGAAGTGTATGTGAGTATTGGGTTAAGCCTGATTTCGTTTGAGTCTATGCGGCTTGTCATCGTATTGCTACAGCGGTTCTTTTCCATGGAGCCTAAAAAATTAGCGCTTCAAGTATTTACCACTACTTCCATTAGTGTGGCCATTGTGCTCATCGCCATTAGCAGCTATTTTCAATGGGTGATTGGTTTCGATATCAGCAGTCGCGAGTTGTGGATATTCGGTACGTTGTTTACGCTCACTACATTTCTTTACAACGCGCTGTACATTGGCAATCAGTATCTACACTTGGAAAACACCCTACGAATTGAGCAAGAACAAAAACTACGCGAAAGTCTTGAATCAGAGTTTCTTTCCTTCAAACAAGAAATCAACCCTGATTTACTTTATGACAGCCTAGAAGACCTGATTCTTTGTCTCCACAAAAAAACAGATGTAGCTGAAGATTTAATTGACAGTCTGGCCGCGTTGTATCGCTACCAATTGGTACATCGGCAAAAAGAATTCGTGAGCTTAGCTGAAGAAATACAAGCCGTACAGCATTTGATTCGCTTGGCCAATCAAAAGCATCGGCAAACGATCAAGTGGATTAACAAAATTTCAGAAACATCTTCTATTCAATTGATGCCGGGGGCTCTCATCACCGCAGTGGATAGTGTCATTCGTAATACGCTCATCTCGCCCGATGCGCCTTTGGTATTTACGCTATCGCAAGAAGATGACGAGTACTTTGTATTGCATCACGACCTCAACGACAAACTGCAAATGCATCCCGAGAGTATAGCAGCCTTTCAGCGCTTGCAACGCTCCTATTCTGTTTATAGCGATCGACCTTTTGTGCAAGTGAAGGCAGGTCGGGAAAATTATATTAAATTTCCGATGATCATGATTGAACCTCTCCTATCTGAAACCGAATGAGTCTAACACTTTCCATATTGATTGTTGAAGACGAAACTCCGGCTGCAGAGAAACTGGAACGCTACTTGCAAAAGTATAGCCCCACCATTTCGGTAGCTTCTGTATGCGATTCGATTGAGAGTGCCTCCCAATGGCTTCAGAACAATCAAGAAAGCATCGATCTGATCTTCATGGACATTCAACTCAAAGACGGGTTGAGTTTTGCCATCTTCAAAGAAGTAACCGTGCAGAAGCCGGTAATTTTTGTAACCGCTTACAATGAATACGCGCTGGAGGCTTTTAAAGTCAACAGCATCGACTATTTACTGAAACCTGTCACCTTTTCAGATCTGAGTGCCAGCTTGCAGAAGTTTGAAAACCTGCGGGAGCAAATGGCCACCACAGATGCGAAGCGCGAAAAGATCAAGTCGCTGGCCCAAACTGATTCACCAAGAAATTACAAAGAGCGGTTCATGGTGAAGGTGGGCGATCACATCCGTTCCATCACCATCGATCAAGTCATGCTTTTCTTTGCCGATGGTCGCGATGTGTATTTAGTTACCAACCAACAGCGCAAATTTATTATCGACTTTACCTTAGAGTCGCTCGATGAAGTTTTGAATCCCAAGAATTTCTTTCGCGTCAACCGTTCGTACATTGTACATATACCTTTCATACAGGATGTGGTCACTTACTCTAACAGCCGTCTGAAAATCACCACCCAACCCGCGTGGGACAAAGAGATCATTGTAAGCCGCGAGAAGGTAAACGAATTCAAAGAGTGGTTTGACGGAGTGCACTAATCCTTCTGTCCCTCCGAGGCACGAGGAGTCTTATCCGAAGCAAAAACTAAATGTGAGTAATCACCGAAGATGCCTCGCGCCTCGGCAGGACAAGCTTTCTCTTGTCTCTCCGTGGTACGAGGAGTCTTATCGGAAGCAAAAACTAAATGTGAGTAATCACCAAAGATGCCTCGTTCCTCGGCATGACAAGCTTCGGCAATCGTAAAAACTGTATCTTTAATAAAGAAATCTATCGCTATGACTAAAAAGTATTTAAAATTCGGGCTCGGTTTCCTTTTAGTGTGTGTAATCATTTTCATACTTAATACCCTCTATGCAGCGGGCGTGTTCACAACCCTTACGCCACACACAGATGGCAAAATTGAAACTACCTATACCAACACACCCGGTGCCGAAGACATGGATATTGATTATCGAAAAGGTTTACTATTCATCTCCAGTACCAATCGCTGGAAACAACTTCAAGGTAAAGAGGTGGAAGGCGGAATCTATCTTTTACAACTAGATAGCGGAAAAGTGCCTGTGAAAATACCCACTACCTACAACGGCCAATTTAGGCCGCACGGTGTATCCTTTCTTACACATGAATCAATAGACTACTTATTTGTAGTAAACCATAACAAGGAGGGAAATTTTGTAGAGTTGTTTCAATTTAAAAATGACACTCTCTTTCATCAGCGCTCGTATTCCGATGATTCGATGTGTTGCCCCAATGATGTAGTCGGTATCTCTCCTACCCAGTTTTATGTGACCAATGATCACGGTACACAAAAAGGAGCTATGCGCAAAGTAGAAGATTACCTGCGTGTGCCGCTCTCGTACCTGTTGTATTTCGATGGAAACAGTTTCTCGAAAGCCTACGAAGGTCTCACGTACGGCAATGGTGTAAACATCTCCAATGATGGATCCAAATTATATCTCACTCACACCACTGGTAGAGAGCTACTGACATTTAGCCGCGATCGGCAAACGGGTGCCTTGAAGTTGTTGGACAAACTGAATCTGAAATCGGGATTGGATAATATCTCGGTGGATGAAGATGACAATCTCTGGATTGCTTCGCATCCAAAGATGTTAAAGTTCGTAGGGCATGCTACTGATTCTACCAAGAAATCTCCTTCTCAAATTTTCAAGTTGACACCGGAAGGAAACGACAGCTATCGAATAGAAGAAGTTTTTCTGAATGAAGGTGAAGTGATTTCCGCCTCAAGCGTAGGCATACATTACAAAAATCAGTTGTTGATTGGAGGAGTTTTTGAAAGCAAGGTAGTGCGACTTACGCTTTCTGAGAAATAGAAATCCAGAGTGTACTTCTGCTATGGCAACTTCCATTAAATAGAATCAGTCTAAAAAACAAGAGCGCAAATCAAACGAATTTGACCTGCGCTCCGATGTTTTGGGTGGTGAATTACTTCACGTGTTTGTTTACCACTTTAGCCAACTCAAACATAGAGATCTGTTTTTTACCAGCGAAAAGTGTTTTCAATTTTTCGTCAGCATTGATCATTCTTCTGTTTTTGCTGTCTTGTAGTTTGTTCTTCTTAATGTACTCCCAAATCTTCTTAATGATTTGAGTTCTAGGAAGAGGTTTGCTGCCTACCACTGCACCTAATGCTGCACTAGGAGTCAATGCGGCCATGAATGCTGCATTGGGTTTGCGAGCTGATTTTTTCTTAGCGGCCTTCTTAGGGGCGGCTTTCTTAGCGGCCTTTTTAGGAGCTGCTTTTTTCTTTGCTGCTTTTTTTGCCATAGCTGAAATTGGTTTTAATGGTTGCGAATTAAGTTGAAAAAATTGAGTTATCCCAACATCAGGGCAACGAATTACATTTTACAGTTGAATTTTATGATGAGCGGACTCTTTCTCTAGGGAAAAACTCAATTTCACCTATGAAAAAAGCGATGGTGAGTCTTCTCGCCCTCTATATATTTACTGTAGATCGGTGCATTTTCATAGGGGAAACTTGTATTTTGGAACAAAAATTATAACATGCTGAAAGAACGACAAATTCATATTTTGATAGGTTGTGCGGATGCACGCGACCTGAGTCAGATACAACTTGATGCCATTGAAGAAACCAGCAAATCGTTTCTTTCATTGGGGATTTCCATCGAATTTCATGTCATCCGCACAGCTGGTTCATTTGTAACACCCGATGTGGTGATGGATATCAAGCGTACTTTTGAGCAAGCACAACGGCACAGTAATGATGCTTTGGTGCCTATGAAATACTATGTACACATTCAAACGCACGGCCACCTTACGGAAGATTCCAATGACGCGTACATCAGTCATGTGCATGATTTGCACCTCGTAGAAGGTTCGCCACTCAATTGTGGTATGCTCCATGCCTCCACCGTGGGCGTTGAAATCGAGAAGCTCATCATTGAAGAAGGCCTGGAATTACCCTTGGCCGGCCAGCTAGTAAAAATCGATAACGATACGAAGATAAAATTGCTACTAAAAGAGCACTACGCCTATGACGGCTACCTGGCTGGTGATTGGGTATTTAGCATCGACCTGTTGCGTACACATCCTCGCCATCAGCGCACTTTATTAGAAAAGGCCATCGCTATTGACGCGGAACTGAAAGTGCTGCAAATACAAATTACCAGCGGAATAATGGACTATGCGATCCACTCGCTCATTCGTGTAGATGATGGAATTCCGGAGGTGCCCTTCTGGGATACGGTACAGAAATACATTCGCGATCATTCGGAAAATGAGCGTACCAAAGCAGAGATTCTCATTCACCAATCGCAAAAGCAAAAGCCACTGGCTGGATTGCTTTGCATGAGTGACCCTCGACAGTCTTCGAGATGGCTGGCGGCAAACTACTATCTCTCGAAACACGGCATTGATACCGATGGTGATTATCTACCCAATACGCTCTTCAACATGTCTGGAAGTTCGTTTGATATTCCGCACACGCCTTTTGGCCCTTATGTAATTGCCGGATTCTTCTACAGTGTAAAACATTTGAAGTTAATCGATCAGTTGGTGATGGGCTATGATGCCAACCAAACCGGTCGCATACTGCAAAAGATTAAGAATGATCCCATCATGAATTTGATTGTAGACAAGTTTCAGGTGAATCTGATACCGATTCACCAAACCGAACTCGAGAAGTAACGTTACAGCACCTAATTGCCTGTCTAACCCCCAAGCGATAACTCGTACTTCCACATAAAAATCAATCTAACATGAATCAAAAAAACAGGCTTTCGCGTCAGCAATTCATTCAAAAATCACTTCTTACCTTCGGTGGATTGGTGCTTACCTCTACGGCCCAAAGTCAACCGCAGGAAAAGCGCGGACCTTTAAAAGGTGAACTAGTGAAAGAATTTGTGTCGGTATGCCACGGTAATTTTGATCGTGCTAAAGAGTTGCTGGAGAATGAACACTTGCTACTCCATGCGTCCCACGACTGGGGAGGTGGCGATTTTGAAGCGGGTATTGAAGCGGCAGGACATGTAGGCAACAAAGAAATCGCCAACTATTTGCTCAGCAAAGGTGCTCGCTACAATGTATTCCTCGCCTGCATGCTCGGCCATTTGGATACCGTAAAAAATATACTTGCCTTTCAACCAGGCTTACTTCATTCGAAAGAACCACATGGATTTACTCTGTTGCATCATGCCGAAAAAGGTGGCGATGAGGCCAAAGCAGTGGTAGATTATCTAACGGGATTGGGTGCCCGAGACACCATTATCGATTTCTGGAAAAAGTAGATTAAGTGCGGCTAAAGGGCCTGCAACTTGACAAAAATTAAATCAAGTTCTTCACGCGACTTGTTCAACTTAACCTGTAGGCGTTGCAGCATGCTTTCGCGGTTTTCGTTTTCAAACAGAAAATCCTCATCTGAAAGAGTGGGGAACAATCTTTTCAAAAGGATTTTCTGTTCGCGCCAGCTTCGTACAATACTCACGTTAGGCGGGTTCTTCGGTTTTTTCCAATCGCGTTACATGCAAAATAAATTGCTTATCCAGCACAAACTTAAACTCATCTTCACCCATCAACTCGGTGGCCTTGCGGCTGGTTTGAAGTAAATGCAATAAATCGATGGCCACCATCGAAGCCTTGATGTTATTCTTCGCTTTGCCTTTTGTTACTTCCAACGTAAAAGAATAAACGCCTTTTTCTTTCGGATTCAACGACTTGAATTCGTGCGGATACATTTTGTATTGCTGCGGTGCCTCCGAAGATGCCACCATCATTTGCAAAATGGCCGGACGGTATTTAATCCATAGTGGGATGTAGGGCTTGTTGGCCGTAGAGTCGAACGAAGAATAATTCATGCAATTAGCGGTTTTATAAATAGTCGGTTTTCTCAGAGATAGGTTTTGAGTGCTTTGCTGCGGGCCGTATCACGCAGCCTTCTGGTGGCTTTTTCTTTGATCTGACGCACGCGCTCGCGGGTAAGGCTAAACTTCAACCCGATTTCTTCGAGTGTCATAGAACGGGTGCCATTCAATCCAAAGAAATAAGAGATCACCTCCGACTCGCGGGCGGGCAAAGTAGCCAGCACACGGGCAACCTCGCTGCACAACGAATCGCGCATCAAATCGCCATCGGGTGTTTGATCGGTTTGGTTGGTGAGCACATCCAACAAGTTGTTTTCTTCGCCTTGCACAAAAGGTGCATCTACCGAAATATGACGGCCACCAAGGCGCATAGTGTTTTCCACCTCTTCGGTAGTTACTTTCATGACTTCCGCCAACTCTTCAGGTGAAGGCTCGCGCTGAAATTTCTGCTCTAGTTCTGAGAAAGTTTTTGCCACTTTATGCAGAGAGCCTACACGGTTGAGCGGAAGGCGTACCACGCGTGATTGTTCAGCTAATGCTTGTAGTATGGATTGACGAATCCACCACACGGCATACGAAATGAATTTAAATCCGCGCTTTTCATCAAAGCGGCTGGCAGCTTTAATCAAGCCCACATTGCCTTCGTTGATCAAATCTCCGAGGCTCAATCCGTTATTCTGATATTGTTTAGCAACGGAAACCACAAAGCGCAAATTGGCTTTGGTTAGTTTTTCTAGTGCCATTTGATCGCCTTCGCGAATGCGTTTGGCCAATTCCACTTCCATTTCTGAAGTGATCAAATCGACTTTTCCGATCTCTTGAAGGTATTTATCCAGCGATTGATTTTCGCGGTTGGTAATTTGTTTGACTATTTTTAGCTGTCTCATAGTTGCGTTATTGGCCCGTTCCGTTCAAAAAGTGGCTTTGTGAACTTCAATTGAAAAAACCAAGGCGCAGGAATCAGCTTACGAAAGAAGATGCCGACAGCAGGATTTGAGGAATTGAACTTCAAAGATACGTTTAATTTTACCCGCACCCTAGGAGAATATGAAGTTTAGCGTAATGCAGGGATGAGCGAGTGAATGTTGATTTAAGGCTTTTCGCGATGCTTATTCAGTATCGGATTCTGTTTCCTGACTTTTTGTATAGGCCCAAACGGCTCGCAATTGACCGTAATTATACTTGCCTTTCAAGTGATCAAACACTGCTTTGGAAGTCACTTCGCCTGTCAATTCTCTGCGCGCATTCACAATTTCCATCACGGATGCCTCAGTCATAAAGGAGAAAATGGGGATGCGCCCCAACTCTACCGCTTTGGCCAAATGCCCTTCGATGGTGCCCACCACTAAACCTCGCTGTTCGGCAATTTGCTCAATCGTAAATCCTTTGTGAAACAGATCGAGTGTAACGTCAAATGTGTTCGCGGTATCTCCTTTCTTTTTCTTTTCTTTCCTTGGCTTAATTGATTTCGATTTCGTGCTCACACTTGGTAAATCCTCGCGGATTTCAGTTAAAAGTTTGGTTCGCTCCAATGCGCGCTGTTTATTGAGCAGCGATAAATCAATTTTTTCTTCACCACTGAGAATGGCATCGGTGAGATAGATGGCCTTCTCAATTTGCGCCAATTTCTTACTAAGCATCTGATCGATCTCCAACAATTGATTTAAATAGGTTTTGGTGCGCTTTTGCTGACGGGTGACTTCGATATGATGAAGCAGTTTTTTCAAAATACCCGTCATGAATACCTTGTAGTACTCGCTGCCTTTCGTGAGGCGCTCGCGCAAGAAGGAATAATTTTGAGCGAGCAACAAATCGATCAACTGCTTACGAAAGCGGTCGGTGTTGGTTTCTTCGGCTTGCAGCGATTCAACAAGCTGCTGCAATACCGGTTTCATACTCTCTTCCGAAAACGTATCACTAGATTCGTTCTTTTGGAGGTATTGAATGTCTTTAATAGCGGCTGTGAAATTGAAAGTTTGTTCCAGCAAGTAATGAACAAACTCTTGTTGTCGCCTTTTCATCATCTCGGGCAACTCATTCGGCTTATGATGTTCCCGTGCAAAAGCTACAATCTGCTGATCGGTGCTAATCGCTGCCGAATGAATAGGTGTTCGTAAGATCAGTCCTTCGAGTGTACGCAACCGCGAAAGTGCCACGTAGACCTGGCCATCTGCGAAAGCTTGACCCACATCAATAATGGCGCGATCAAAAGTTAAGCCCTGGCTTTTATGAACAGTAATGGCCCACGCCAACTTAATGGGAAACTGCTCAAAGGAACCAATCACTTCATCTTCCAGATCGCTGCCTTCTTTGACGGCATAGCGCTTGTTCTCCCAGAGAATGCGCCTGAGTTGATAGCGAATGTTGGTATCAGCCATGGTGACCCAGACGCTCTCGTCTTTGATTTCTTTTACTGTTGCTAATTTTCCGTTGAAGTACGCTTTGCTCTCGTTGTCGTTGCGCACAAACATAATCTGCGCGCCCACCTTCAACTCAATGCTGGCCGCCACCGGATACATGCTCTCCGGAAATTCTCCATCCAGGTGGGCTTCAAAAAAATGCGATTCACCAGCTAAAGCCTTCAACTCTTGCCGATTCAATTCATCGGCCTTATAGTTATGAGTAGTGAGTGTGATCACTTCTTTAAGCGCGCGTATTTCTTCTGCTGATCGGTAATGACGGTTGAGTTCTTCAATATCTTCTTCCGTTGCTACATTGTTTCGCAGGTTATTTAAAATGCCGATAAACGTAGAATCGTGCTGTCGGAAAATTTTTTCTAGTTCAATATATGCCAGCCGCTGGCCTTGCAGTGCCACCGCTTCGTAAAACCAAGGAGTATTGTAGTATTTGCGCAGGGTTTCCCACTCTTCGTTTCTAACTACAGGTGGCAATTGGTACAAATCGCCAATAAAGAGCACCTGCACACCGCCAAAACTTTCGCGGTAATTTCCACGCGCTGCCCGCATGCGGTAGTCGATGGCATCGAGCAAATCGGCACGTAGCATACTTACCTCATCAATCACTAATAAATCGATGGAGCGAAGCACTTGCTTGCGCGCACTGTTGAGCGGATGTTTGTGGGCTAGGGTATTCTGGTTAATGAATCGACCGCCTTCAGCGAAGTTGTCACTCAAATTGCGGTCGGGCAGGAACGTGAAGGGCGGCAACAAAAATTGCGAATGAATGGTCACTCCGCCTGCATTCAATGCCGCGATGCCGGTAGGCGCTACTACGATGTAATTCTTATGTGTAAGTTGGGGAAGATTTTTTAAGAATGTCGTTTTGCCAGTGCCTGCTTTTCCGGTTAAAAACAAATGGCTGCCGGTAGTATTGATAAACTGCGCGGCTGCCGCCAAAAAATCTTGCATGCAGTAAAACTAACGAGAATTTAAAAAAAGAAAAATCAAAATTGATTCTTTAATCTCAGCCTCGTAATTTATCTAAAAGACGATTGAGTTCTTTTGCCTCGGTGGTGCTTACGTTTTTGAGGGAGTCAATCCATAATTCTGCTTCATCGTCTATTTTCTTTAGTATGGATAAGCCCTTTGCTGTTATACTGATGTCTACCTGTCTGCGATTGCCTTCGCAAATCTCGCGGTTAACCATTGCTTTCAAGCGTAGTTTCTCAACCAGACGGGTGCAGTTGCTGCTTTTGTCGATCATGCGTTTGGCGATTTCAGAAAGCATCATTTTCTGCGGATGCGAGCCTCGTAAAATGCGCAGCACATTGTATTGTTCGGGAGTGATGCCATGCGGCTTCATGCGGGTGATGTTGCCACTATGCAACCAACTGCTGGTATACATAATGTTGATCGCCATTTTTTGGTGCTCGTTTTGAAACTTGGTTTGCTGAATGTCTTCTTCAAGGGGCATAGTGCAAAGGTAGCGACTATTATTGTCGATACAACCTTTGTCGTTATGCTTTAGTCAACTTTCGTCCACCACGCTTCACGCGGATAGTTTTCACCCACAATCACCGGCTGGCCAATGAGTGGTGTGGTGTAGGGTACTCCCTTCGCATCCGCAGTTTTCGTAGCACGCTCGATTGGTTCCTTCCAAGGATGCAGCGACAGTTTGAATTTCGCCCAATGCACAGGCATTAAG
>JAJTHV010000365.1 GCA_021300095.1 Flammeovirgaceae bacterium
ATGATGGTAACGGCCAGCCAACAGCAGTCCATCGATCAATTAACAGCACAAGCCATCCAACAGCGGCAAGAGATCAAACAACTAGAAGGAGGCCTTCGTGCAAACCAGCAATTAGTTGGCTTACAAAAAGGAAGTGCCTTCATGCCGAAACTGAGTGCCGTGGGCGATGTGGGCTACCAAGGCTTTCAATACAAGTTTGATAACTCGCAACAATATTGGCTGGTGCAGTTTGGCCTTACCTGGGATATTTTCAAAGGTGGCGAGAAACAAGTAAAAATTCAACAAGCAAAAATTGATCAACAGGTGATGACCAACCGAATGGATCAACTGAAAAAACAAATTGAGCTGCAGGTGATTCAAGCGCACTACGAATTGGAGATGGCGAACAAAACATTGGAAGCATCACAAAGTGGTGTGCGCAGCACGGAGCGATCGTTTCAAATTATTCAATCCAAATACCGCGAAGGACAGGCTATTCTATTAGAATATCTAGATGCACAGAATAAACTAACCACTGCGCGCTTAACACAGTCCATTAATCATTATGAATTGCTGCGCAAAGAAGCGGCTCTTCAAAAAACCATAGCTACACTGTAATTATGAGCGCTACTTATCGATCTGTTCAAACCATCCTGCGCAAGCAGTTGCTTGTGCCGGTATCTCGTATGCAATCCAAGCAAAAGTTCACCAGCGATCTGGGGCTTTCTTCTTTTGAATTGAATGCGCTGCTCTATTATGTGGAAGAGAAATATAAAGTGCAAATTCAGGAAACGGGAGAACCACTGACCGTGCAAGACTTAATACAATCTATCGAACAAAAAAATACTGATCATACTAAAAGATAACACCATGTCATACAAATTACACTCTGCGTTTTTGGCACTTGCTGTTGGGTTACTACTGGCAGCTTGTGGAAAGAAAGAACAACCCACTCAAGAGCAGTCCATTGATGAATCGGCTGTAGCGGTGAAGTTAACACCTGTTCAAGTAGGCGAATACAGTTTGCCCATTGCAAGCTCTGGTTTGATCGCCACCGAAAATGAATCGCGACTTTCCTTCAAAATTGCGGGCATCGTTTCCAAGATTTATGTGAAGGAAGGTCAAAGCGTTACCAAAGGCCAACTGTTGGCATCGTTGGATCTGACGGAAATCAACGCGCAGGTTAGCCAGGCGAAAAATAATTTGGATAAAACCAAGCGCGACTTAGAGCGAGGACAGCGCTTGCTCAAAGATTCCGCTGCTACGATTGAGCAACTGCAAAATTTGCAAACTGCGTTTCAGGTAGCGGATGAAGCGTATCGCATCGCTACGTTCAATCAGCAGTATGCTACCATTCGTGCCAACCAAAGTGGGAAAGTCATTCGCAAGCTAATTAATGAAGGCGAGTTGGTTTCACCAGGCGCACCAGCGCTAATCATTAATGCCGCATCACAAAATAATTGGTTGGTAAAAATTGGTTTACCCGATGTGGATTGGGTGCGCGTAAAGATTGGCGACCGTGTGAAAGTAACTACAGATGCCTATCCAAATGTTATATTCGAAGGCGTAGTCAGCACAATCAATGAAGGTGCCGATGCCATCAGCGGATTGTATCAGGCCGAAGTGAAGGTAAATCCAGGTAATAAAAAATTGGCGAGTGGTTTGTTTGCGAAAGTACAAATCATCCCTGCTGAAAAAGCCAAGTTGTGGATTGTGCCGATAGAAGCACTTGTAGAGGGAGCTGGAAAGCAAGCATACGTTTTTGTAGCGAATGCAGATCAGAAGACCGTGCGCAAAGTTGCTGTGAACATTGCGTACCTCGAAGGCACACAAGCTTACCTATTGAGTGGCGTAGAAGAAGTGAGTGAAGTAATCACCGCTGGCTCTGCATTCTTAACTGAAAATTCAACCATCACCATTTCAAAGTAAGTCTATGCGTATCGCAGAATTTTCCGTAAAGAATTACCAGTTCACGCTGATCATATTTGCGCTGGTATTGGCCATGGGCTTGAATTCATTGATCAACATGCCACGAGGAGAAGATCCTGAAACAGATCAGCCTAGCTTTTCAGTAGTGGTGGTTTATCCGGGTACAAGTCCGGAGGATATGGAGAAGTTGGTGGTGGACCCGATGGAGAAGCGGTTCAACGAGTTAGACAACATCAAGCGTTTAACCACTTCGATCAACGATGGCTTGGCAGTGTTTCGTGTGGACTACAAGCATGAGTCTGACAAAGATGAGAAGTATCAGGAGATCATTCGCGAAACAGATGCCTTGCGCAAAGAGTTGCCACAAGATATTTACTCCATCACCATTCAGCGCTTCTCATCAACCGATGTGAATATTCTACAGTTGGCATTGATTTCAGAAACAGCTTCGTACCGCGAGCTACAAGACAAAGTCGAAACACTGGAAGAACGCTTGGAGAAAATCAAAAGTCTGAAGAAGATTGAATCGTTTGGTTTTCCGGAGCAGGAAGTAAAGGTGGAACTGAATTTAGAGAAGATGGCACAAAATCGCATTCCTGTGAATGCAGTGCTCGGTGCATTGCAAAGCGAGAATGTAAACATTCCCGGAGGACGCATTCAGGTCAATACCCGTAATTTTAATATTAAAACCAGTGGCGAATACAAAGACATTGAAGAGATTCGAAATACGATTGTCTATTCCGCCAATGGAAAAATTGTTTACCTGAAAGATGTGGCGCAAGTGGAGAGCGGCTACGAAAACGAATCGCACATCACAAGGTTGAATGGTCATCGTGCAGTGTTGTTGACGGCTAGCCAGAAGGAAGGCCAGAATATTTTTAAAGTGGATGATGCTATTGCACCCGTGCTTGATGAATTCGAAAAAGAACTTCCCGCCACGATGAAAATGGTGCGGAACTTTGAGCAAGCAAAAAGTGTGGAGAAGCGCCTGGCGCGCTTTGCGAAAGATTTTATCATCGCAATTTTATTAGTATCCATCACACTTTTGCCATTGGGCACCCGTGCTGCCATTGTAGTGATGATCTCAATACCATTATCCATATTCACCGGATTATTTTTGTTGGATTCATTTGGATTTACGATCAATCAATTAAGTATTGTAGGACTGATTGTAGCCTTGGGTATTCTGGTGGATGACTCCATTGTGGTGATTGAAAACATCGAGCGCTACTTGCGCGCAGGCAAAGGTAAACGCGAAGCTTCCATTGAAGCGACTAAACAAATTGGATTGGCTGTATTAGGTTGTACGGCAACATTGATACTCGCTTTCTTGCCGTTGGTGTTTTTACCCGAGGCAGCCGGAGACTTTATTCGCAGTCTGCCAATGGCGGTAATCTTTACCGTATTGGCATCGCTATTTGTTTCGCTGACGATTGTTCCTTTTTTAGCGAGCCGCATTTTGAAGACACACGTTTCATCGGAAGGCAATATTTTCTTGCGTGCCTTGAAAAAGTTGATTCATGGTACCTACACACGCTTGCTTCATTGGTGCTTGCGTCATCCTTGGGCTACACTTGGCTTTACCTTCGTGTTATTTATTGCCAGTCTTGGATTATTCAAAGTAGTAGGATTCAGTTTGTTTCCTAAATCAGAGAAGCCTCAGTTTTTGATTAACATCGAAACACCTTCTAGCACCAGCATTTACGAAACGGATCGCATTGCGCGCTATGTGGAGGAAGAATTGAAGAAAGAAAAAGACATTAGCTATTACACTACGAATGTGGGTAAAGGCAATCCACGCATTTACTACAACGTGATTGGACGAAGTGAGAGCAGTAACATCGCACAGTTTTTTGTACAATTAAAAGGACTGACCACTGAACAGAAGACAAAGCTGATAGACAAGCTGCGCGATAAGTTTATGTTCTATCCCAATGCTAAGATTGAGGTGAAAGATTTTGAGCAAGGCCCTCCGCTGGAAGCACCTATTGCCATGCGCATCTTTGGCGAAAATCTGGATACCCTTCGCAGTGTGTCGATGAAAATTGAAGAGATCATCAAAAAAACTGAAGGAACCATTTATGTCAACAACCCATTGTCGAATCAGCAGACTGATTTGCACGTGAAGATCAATAAAGAAAAAGCCGGACAATTGGGAGTGGCCATTAGTGATATCGACCGAGCCATTCGTTTAGGTGTAGCAGGTTTGAATGTGGGTAAGTTTACACCTGGTGAGGGTGAAGATGAAATCAATATCAATGTAACGTTACCCAAGAAAAAGTATTCGGATATGAATGTATTCAATACCCTTCAGGTCAATTCAATCAATGGGCAGGCAATTCCTTTGCGACAGTTGGCAGTAGTGGAATTTGAAACCAGCCCCAACCTCATTCGTCACTATGATAAAAACCGATTTGCTACTGTTACTTCATTTGTAAAGAGTGGTTATCTCTATGAAAATGTGACCAACGATGTCATTAAAAAACTGGATGCATTTCCATTCCCGAAAGGATACTATTACGTGGCTGCGGGTGAAGTAGAAAATAAACAAGAGTCGTTCGGTGGGCTGAGCACGATTATTCTCATCACTGTATTTGGTTTTATTGCCGTGTTGGTGCTAGAGTTCGGAAATTTCAAAAGTACGCTCATCGTATTGTCGGTTATTCCGCTGGGGGTGATTGGTGCAGTGACGATGTTATTCCTGACGGGAAATCCGTTGTCGTTTGTGGCAGTGATCGGTTTGATTGCCTTAGCGGGAATAGAAGTGAAGAACTCTATTTTGTTGGTAGATTTTACACATCAACTGCGTGAACGAGGAGTGGAATTGAATGAAGCCATCGAGAAGGCAGGCGAGATACGCTTTGTACCTATTGTGCTTACGTCACTCACCGCGATTGGGGGATTGATTCCATTAGCGATTGAAGGCAACCCGTTGTATTCACCTTTGGCGTTGGTGATTATTGGAGGGTTAATCAGCTCTACGTTGTTATCTCGATTGGTCACACCAGTGATGTATAAACTGCTTCCTCCGAAGGTAGAAGTGCTTGGTGAAAAGCCAGGAGATATCCCTTTGGAGTAACTTATTCGATCCGAGTAACTTTTGGTATGAGACAAGCCACAGTCAACTAGTCCACACGTCAAACATAATTTAAGGCGAGTGTCATGTTCTGCAGTTTTCTGACTCAAACGGCAATAAAATATGCTATTAAAGAAGAATAGACAGGAATCACATTGCTGGTTTTGACCCATCGGTAGCGTAGTATCATGGAAGATTTGTTGAGCAGAAGGATTTCAGTTTCCTGAAATCCTTCTGCTCCGAAAATTCCCTCTCTGTACGGATCGACATCGTTTTTTAATTTATTAAATGGTGAGCCCGGAACAATTTCCCAGTGATATTGGTATTCATATGTTGGGTTGCATTGATAAAAGATAAGGTCTTTAGTTTGATTGTTGCGAAATGTATACACGTACTCACACGGTCCTCCGAATTGACCATATGAAGATTTTGTCTCGTATTTAGTCGAATCGTAAATGAGGAATCCGGTTACTTTCCATAATTTACTCTTGCCAGTTTCACCTGAAAGAAGTATGATGGGATCCTTTATTTCTACTTCTTCTTTTCCACAGCCGGTAATCAGAAGAATTGATAGAATACAGATTATAAGTTGAGGGCCTTCATTTGTTCTCATGTAGTTATTTTATCTTCTTGCAATCGGGGCTGCCAAACAACTCTCCGGAATTTTAAATGCATCACACAATGGCACCGCTTCCTGACGAACATCCCAACAAAGTTGGTTTACCAATTTGCGAATGGCTTTCGTTTTACTTCCTTCCATGTAACCGCTCTCCAGATACCAGCCTTTGTTTTTTTCTATCTGCGAAAGCGCGAAAAGCTGGCATAACTTGGTGAGCACTGCTTTGCAGCCGGCATCTTTCGTTTGGTTTACTTGCTCAATAAATTTTTCAACAATCACTCGCTCAATGTGTGCCATCCCTACTTCCACCAAGTGGTGCTGACTCACATTGAAGGCGTCAAACGAATCCATACCACTGCTGATATGTTTTTTTAATCGTTGCGCTGCTGAAACTAAAATGTCGCGCTCACGGTGTTTGAAAGCTTCTAAATGAAAATCAAAATCGAGTAAATGTTCTTCATCGGTATTGCGCGTGAAGAACGGATTTAGCTCTGCCAACGAAGAGGAAGCTTGTTCGGCAACAAAATTGAGAATGCCAAACATACCCATGTTGCTGAATTCTTGTTTGAATTCAGTAAGTCTGCTCTTGGCAACCAATTGAAGCAGCACGGTGTTGTCGCCTTCAAATGTGGTATAGATGTCGGTATCATTCTTTAATCGTTCAATGCGATTTTCAGAAAGGTATCCTTTGCCACCACACGCTTCTCGGCATTCTTGCAAGGTGTCGGTGGTATTCCAAGTCGCAAATGATTTTAATCCAGCCGCCAACGCTTCGATCTCTTGCATATCTTCTTCCGAGCGATTGACAAATCGTTGCGTCAGGTATTGCAAAGAGAAATGCAGAGCGTAGGCATTGGCCAATAAGGGCATGAGTCTGCGTTGATGAGTGCGGTAGTTCAGAATTGGAATTTCGCTTGCGCCTTCCGGCCCAAATTGTTTTCGCTGATCGCCATAGCGAATGGCAATGGTCAACCCTGATTTAGAAGCACTCAAACCCGATCTTGGGATTCCGATACGACCACCAACTAAAGTACCGAGCATCGTAAAGAATCTCCGGTTGTCGCTGGCAATCGGGCTTACAAATTTTCCTTCTTCGTTAATGCCGGCAAATCGATCCAATAAATTCTCAACAGGCACTACTACTTGGTTGTAATGTATTTTTCCGTTGTCTACACCATTCAAACCCATCTTGCGTCCGCAGTCTTCAATCGTAACACCCGGCAGCGGTTTGCCTTGCGTATCGCGAATGGGAACCAACACGGCACTCACACCATAATCTCTTCCATCAATGATTAGTTTCACGAATGTGGTGGCCATTTGTCCGTGTACGGCAGCATTGCCAATGTATTCTTTCTTGGCTTGTTCATGCGGTGTGTTAATCACTAATGTTTTTGAAGCATGATCGTATGTTGCGGTCGTTTCAATTCCTTTCACGTTAGAACCGTGACCCGTTTCAGTCATGGCAAAACATCCCGGTAACTGTAATGTGCCAATTTGCTTGAGGTATTTTTTGTGATGCTTCTCCGTTCCCAGAAAATACACACTCATACCAAACAAGCCAAACTGCACTCCAAACTTGATCACCATACTGAGGTCGTGGTAGCTGAGTGTTTCCATGATGGTGAAATATTTCTCCATGTCTGCTTGGCCACCGTATTCTTTGGGATACGCCATGGCACCAAAACCCTGATCGGCTAATTGTTTGCACCACTGAAGTACTTTTTCGCGATAAGCGGAAAGATTATCTGTTTCGATATATTGAAACTCGGGATCAGAAATAACGGTCTTCACTTTTTTAATCATCTCCGATTGATTGCCTTCCAATATTTTCGCCAACGCATCTACATTAAAAGTAGATTGCGTGCTGTGCTGTTCGGTAATGGTGATTCGTTTTTCTGGATAAAATTGATAGACTGCTTCTCCATGAATCAAACCTAAGGTATTGTCAATCGACTCAAGAGAATTTTTGATTTCGGATAATTCACCGTTCAACATATTCTCGTTACTCGTATTAACCAAGGCAATACCAATATCCACCAGTTTTGGTTGTGAGGACGTAGGTATGGTATCCAGTGCTTTTCGGATTTCGTCTAACCATTGCCTGTATTCGTCTGGTGTAGGTGGCGATAATGGATTGATTTGATTCAGCAGAAACTGTTTTTCTTCTGCGGACAGCCATTTTTGTTTTTCAACGGCTTCTTTAATTACCTTAATTTCATTGGGCGTAAGCACCGCATCGCTCCATACCATGTAAAAGATAGGAAGGAACAGGCGTAAGCGCGGATTTGATTGAACGATGGAAGCGTAAATCATAGTCAATGGAAGTTTATGTTATAAAAATAGCAAATACTTTTTGCTTGATTACTGGGTGGAAAAACGATACATTTCTTTACTAATTGTTATGTCTATGCATCGCTCCATACTCTTTGGTTTTATTTGCCTGTTCGCAGGTTGTACGTCAACTTCTTATGACACCATCATTCGTGGTGCCACGGTATACGATGGCACCGGCAATGCTGGTCTTATTGCTGATGTGGGCATTTTAGCTGATACCATCGCATTCATTGGCGACCTAGCAAGTGCTAAAGGTAAAACAATTGTAAACGCAAAGGGTTTAGTTTTAGCTCCTGGATTTATCGACACACATAGCCATCACGGAGGTGGTTTGGAAGAAGATCCATCCGGGTTGGCAGTAGTAAGTCAGGGCGTCACCACGATTATTGTTGGTCAGGATGGTGGATCGCAATGGCCGCTTAAAAAATATTTTCAATCACTGATCGATGACCCTGTTGCTGTGAATGTAGGCTCGTATAGCGGCCACAATACCATTCGCGATCGGGTCGTGGGTGCTGATTTTAAACGCAAATCCACTCAGGCAGAAATTGACAGTATGGTTTTGCTTTTGCATGAAGACATGAAGGCAGGCGCATTTGGATTATCCACCGGCCTCGAATACGACCCGGGTATTTATTCGGCCAAGGATGAAGTGCTGCAACTTTCAAAAGTGTTGCCTACTTACCAGGGCCGATACATTAGTCACTTGCGCAGCGAAGACCGCTACTTCTGGGATGCCCTTCAGGAAATCATCACTATTGGAAAAGAAGTAAAGATTCCTGTGCAAATCAGTCACTTCAAATTAGCCATGCGAGGGTTATGGGGCAAAGCCGATAGCACTTTGCTATTGTTGGATCAGGCTCGCCAAGAAGGTGTGAATGTTACTGCAGATTTATACCCTTATACGTATTGGTCGTCTACCATTCAAGTTCTGTTTCCAGACCGGAATTTTACAGACGAGAAAGAAGCGGCTTTCATTTTGAAGGAGGTAACAAGTGCCGAAGGAATCATCCTAAGTAAATACGGACCCAATCCGGATTACAACGGGAAAAGTTTGGCTGAGATAGCTGCGCTCGAAAAACGCGCACCCGAAAAAATGCTGATTGAGTTAATCAAGCGATTAGATGAATGCGAAAAGAAGGGCGATGATTGCGGTGGCAGTATTGTTGCTACCAGCATGGATGAGAATGATGTAAAGAAATTGATGCAATGGAAGTACACCAATTTTTGTTCGGATGGAAACAGTGGTGGCAGACACCCGCGCGGCTTCGGTGCATTTACGCGCATTCTTAGTCACTACGTGCGGGAAGAAAAGACGCTTTCCATGCCGGAAGCAATATTTAAAATGACTGGCCTTGCTGCTGATCAAATCGGAATCAAAAAGAGAGGACGAATAGCGGTTGGTCATTATGCAGATTTGGTTTTGTTTAATGAGCAATTGGTGAAAGATGAAGCAACGGTTCAAAATCCACATCAAGTATCTAAAGGAATTGAGCGAGTGTGGGTGAATGGTCAGGTAGTTTGGGCCGATGGTAAAACCACCAATCAACGAAGTGGAAAAGTTATTTATCGATAAAATAAATTCAGCTAATGAAAAAGTTATTTCTGATCACCTCGGTGTTGCTAATTGTAGCAGCCTGTAAGAAACAAGAATTTGATGTGGTCATTCGCGGTGGCACCGTGTATGATGGCACCGGAAAACCAGGAGTGGTTGCGGATGTGGGCATCAATGCCGACACGGTGGCTTTCATTGGTGATTTGTCATCGGCTGTTGGTAAAAAAGAAATTGATGCCAGTGGATTAGCCGTTGCTCCGGGCTTTATCAATATGTTGAGCCACTGCGAAGTTTCACTTTTGTTTGATGGCAATTCGCAAAGTGATATTCGACAGGGTGTTACCTTAGAAGTTTTGGGTGAAGGCTCGATGGGTCCGATGAATGCGAAGATGAAAGCGGATGATTCTCTGGCCATGTTGCGCGATACAGATTGGGCATATAAAATTGACTGGACAACCTTAGGTGAATATTTGGAAGGATTAGAGCGGAGAGGAGTTTCTCCCAACGTAGCCTCGTTTGTCAGCGCTATTACCGTGCGCGTGCATGAGTTAGGATACGCCAACCGCGCACCATCACCCGAAGAACTGAATCGCATGAAAGAGTTGGTGCGTGTGGCGATGGAAGAAGGAGCGATGGGTGTTACTTCAGCTTTGATTTATGCACCAGCTAACTATGCCAGCACCGAAGAGTTGATTGAGTTAAGTAAAGTGGCTTCACAATACAATGGCATGTACATCGCACACATGCGCAGTGAAGGAAATTCGATTTATGCAGCAGTGGATGAAACCATTCGCATTGCGCGCGAAGCCAATCTTCCGGCAGAGATTTATCATTTGAAATTCAGCGGCAAGGACAACTGGAATAAAATTGATTCGGTGATTGCCATGATCGATCAAGCCAACAAAGCAGGATTAAAAATCACTGCCGACATGTATACGTACACAGCCGGTGCCACCGGACTCGATGCTGCCATGCCACCCTGGTTGCAAGAGGGAGGTATCAACGAATGGATCAAACGCATGAAAGATCCCGCCATGCGCAAGAAAGCACTGCAAGAAATGCGCACACCTACCCACAAGTGGGAAAACCTGATGATGTTGGCGGGTGATTTTAATAAAGTATTGCTGATGGGTTTTACCAATGATTCACTCCGTAAAAACTATACCGGCAAAACATTGGGGGAGGTAGCAAAAATTTATGGGAAGTCACCGGAAGAGACAGCTATGGATTTGGTCATTACTGATGGCACACGTGTGGGCACTGCGTACTTTTTAATGACAGAAGAAAATGTGATGCGACAAATTCAATTGCCCTATGTTAGTTTCGGATCAGATGCAGAGTCATCTACCACAGCCGGAAATTTTTTGAAAACACCTACGCATCCGCGCGCCTATGGAAATTTCTCTCGGTTGTTGGGAAAATATGTGCGCGAAGAAAAAGTGATTTCACTGGAGGAAGCGATTCGCAGATTGACTTCCTTACCTGCTACCAACTTAAAAATTAAAAAACGTGGTACGATTGTCCCCGGCTACTTTGCCGACCTCGCGATCTTCGATGCATCGAAAATTGCAGATCATGCTACGTTTGAGAATCCACATCAATACAGTACCGGCATGGTGCATGTGTTTGTGAATGGCGTGCAGGTATTGGCTGATGGCGAGCACACCAATGCGAAGCCTGGCAAAATTGTCCGTGGCCCGGGATGGAAGATGAAGTAGATTATTTGAAATCCAGGTTTTATCTTTGCTAATAAATTTCATTCCTCATGACGACAGAGACAATTAGAGAGAGGTTGCATAATTATATTGAAAGTGCGCAAGACAATAAGCTGAAAGCTATTTATAAGATTGTCGAAGATGAAATTGAAGGCACACTTCTAAATGAAGATCAAATTGCAGAATTGGATAGACGCGTAGCTGAATATGAAAGTGGTAAGGTAAAAGGATTGTCTTGGGAAGAAGTAAAGAGCCATGCTAAGAAATCGCTGCGTGTAAAAAAAAAGTGATAGTAATTAATGCCTTATCGAGTTGTTTTTCATCCAGAAGCCAGCAAGGAGTTTAAGGAAGCACTACATTGGTACGAGAAGGAACTATCTGGTTTGGGATTTCGATTTCAAGAAAGTATTGAAAATCAACTTAATAATATTGTAAATAATCCACTTTTATACCCCAAAAAAAGAGGAAATCATCGAGAAGCAATAGTTGAAACTTTTCCATACTTGATTGTCTATAAGTTGCTTGCTGATGAAAAAATTTTTTTTGTATCTGCAATATTTCATACAAGTAGAAATCCTAAAAAGAAGTACCGGAGAGTAGTGCCTCGTAGATCTAAATGATCAGTAGACAGAATAATTAGTGAAGAGGATGAAGCTATTTTTTGGAAATAATTCTCCAAGGCCCATACTTGTGTTGCGTTTCACTCAATGAATCCGCGTAAGGCCCGAATGGATGATCAAATGGTTTTGTACCGAGCTTCGGCCAATCGCCTTTGAAATCTTTTCGGGGGCGAGGCATCGTTACCACATAAGCGGCAATGTCCCACGCTTCTTCTTCCGTCAACAAAGGTTGATCATAAGTAGCGCCTTGCGGCATGTTAGCACGAATGTACTTCGCGAAGTTGGAAATGCGATACAACCCAGCGCCAGTATTGAAACTGTGCTCACCGGCAACTGGAGGGAAACTATAACTTCCTCCGCGACTGGTTGGCATTCCTTGACCGTTTTTTTGATGACACACCATACACTTCTGGCGATAGAGAATTTTTCCCTTTACTGTATCCGCAGCGCGATCCAGAAAAGAAATGCCTAACAAACCGGAACCGGCTGCTTTTTTTCCTTTCGGAACTTCATGCCCCACCCACTCAATGTACGCCACCAAGGCACGCATCTCACGCGATAGCGAATCAATTGCTTTCCCATTCAAACTTCTTTGTATACAATCATTGATTCTTTTTTCAATACTTTCTAATCCGCCTGACCGCGCCCTGAATTTTGGATACAATGAAGCTACTGATCCGAAATTATTTCCGAATGGTTTCGTGCCTGCTTCCAAATGACAGTTCTGGCAATTCATGCCATTCGAAATCGAATCCACTACGCCTTTTGGCCCTAAATAGTACGATGTCTTCGCAATGAGTTTGCGTCCGTACTTGATCAGTGGATCTTGAATGGTTGCAGTATCGGGCGCATGCCAAAGCGTATCAATTGAGTTGGTTGTATCGCTGGGGCGTGATGGCTTGCAACTACTCAACAGAGCA
>JAJTHV010000400.1 GCA_021300095.1 Flammeovirgaceae bacterium
AGAAAGGGCTGGCTTTAAATTTTCCGTTTTTAGGTTCATGAAATCCTACGAAGCACCTTCGCTATTTTTCAATGCGCATATTGAAACTATATGGCCTGCACTATTCCGCAAAATTCATCTTCCTCCTTACCAACGTGAGCGTATTAGTACTGCCGATCATGACTTTCTGGATTTGGATTGGTTAAAGCAAGGTTCTACCAAACTGGTGATTATTTCGCACGGATTGGAAGGCAATAGTCAGCGCGCGTACATCCAAGGAATGGCTAAGCATTTTTTTGCCAATGGCTATGATGTGCTGGCCTGGAACTACCGCGGCTGCAGCGGTGAGATGAATCGGCAGCTACGGTTTTATCACAGCGGGGCTACCGATGATTTGCAATGGGTGATTGATTACGCTTCTCCAAAATACGACTCTGTTTACTTAATTGGATTTAGTCTGGGCGGCAACTTGACCTTAAAATATCTTGGAGAAAGGAATGTGAATAAATCCATTCAGAAAGCGGTTGTGTTTTCAGTTCCGTTGGAATTACACACCAGTTGTCAGGAAATTTTGAAATCGTCTAACTGGATGTATCACCAACGTTTTTTAACAAGTCTGAAAGCCAAAGTGGTTGCCAAAGCGAGTCAGCGCACCGATTTAGACACTAGTCAACTGAATCAAATCCGAACATTGATCGAGTTTGACGATCATTTCACCGCACCTATTCACGGGTTTGCCAATGCCATTGACTACTATAAGAAGTGTAGTTCGCTTTATTTTCTTTCTGCTATTCATACACCAACACTCATCGTGAACGCAAAAAACGATCCGTTTCTGAGTCCGGATTGTTACCCTGAGTTACCCGCCAGTTCGAGTGTAACATTGGAAATCCCTTCTCGCGGAGGACATGTAGGTTTCGCTCAGTTCGGGCAAAATGGACTATATTGGTCGGAATTAAGAGCCTTCGACTTTATTGATCATGATTGAGCGTTTTTCCATTGCTGTACCTGCCAGTCTATTAGCCAGCCGCTTTGCGGTAGAAGAGCCGATTGCCTATCAACCCAAATACAATGGGGCGCCTTCACAACTATTTCCCCTGATAACAAGTGAAGGACCACAAGGGTTTTCTTTTTTTTATTGGGGATTGCCACCAACATGGGCCAAAAATAAATCGATGGCTGAGCGCATCATCAACTGGCGCAGTGAGCAGATTCTGGAAAAGCCGGCATTGAAAAAGAAGTTATCCAAGCATCGTTGTCTGGTGCCAGCCGATGGTTTCTACGTGTGGAAAAAAGTAGGTAAGAAAACACAAATTCCCTGGCGGTTTACCCTCAAATCGAAAGAGCTATTTTCAATAGCTGGTGTGTGGGAAGAATACGAAGATGAAAATGAATCGTTTCACACCTTTTCGATCATCACCATTCCGGCAACGGGTTTCGTGCAAACCGCTTCCGAGCGAATGCCGTTGATTCTAACCAAAGCGCAAGAGGCCATTTGGTTAAAATTGGAAGTTTCAGATGCTGAGTTGGATGCCGTATTAACCAGTTCCTTTGGCGAAGTGATGGATGGATACACAGTATCGCCTCAAATCAATTCAATCGAATCGGACAAGCCTTCGCTCATGCTTCCCATGCCTGCGGCCGATCAGTTTGGCAATCTTACGTTGTTCGATTAAGAGAGCCCGCATTCAGTTGCAACCACTCTTGAGCGGAGAGTGCCTTTCGCTCCGTTACAACTCCTTCCTCCATTTTCTTTTGGGCATTTTCGATCGAGCGGGTAATCATGGCATGTGAAATTACTTCGCTCTCTTGCATACCCATTTTATGCATTAGCTCAATGGTTCGTTCTCCACCAAAAAAATGAATAAAGGGCTCTTCTAATGAAACCAGAACCGGCACTTGGGTGAGTTGAAGCTTTTGAAATAGTGCTTGTTCTTTTTTTCGGAGTGGATAGTGCTCACCAAAGATGACCAGTTTGCCTGAAATCGATTCCAGCGAAAGCGACTCAGCCAAAACAACTTGAGCCGATTCGGTGGACACAGCATTGAGTTGATGAAACTCACGCAATGAATCTTCAAACCAAAAAACCAATAGGCACCCAGTATTTGACTCAACCATTTTGCGAGCTGCCTGTAACTTCGCCCGTTGCGAAATCCACACTTGGTCATTGGTACGAATCCCAGTATCTTTTTTGCCAAACAAGCCAAACATCATTTTAGGAGTTTAGAATTTCTCTTCCTCTTCTTTCTTGGCCTCTTCTACTTTTTTCTGTTGGGCTGCCGGATCTTCTTTCGGCTTTTTCTTGAACATGCCTAAAAGTCCTTTCTTCTTCTTCGGTGTTTCCGGTACTACCGTGGTCGAATCACTTGGATTTTGAACCACCGTTTCGGGCTTCACCGGTTCTTTCGGTTTTTTCTTAAACATGTTTTTGAAGAATCCCATGAATCCCTTCTTCTCCTTCGCCTTTTCATCTGTCTTTCCTTCGGCTGGGGCACCTTCCATGGCTATGCGCACGTCCGGCAACACAAGCACATTGCGGAAATACCACATGTAGTTATCCTGCTCTACATTGAATTTTTCTTTTTCCAGGGAGATAACATAGGTGCTGTCCTTCACTTCCTTCTTTTCCTCCGCGGAAGTTCCGGAAACGGTCAAAGTATCAGTAATGCTCCTTGCGGCACTATCCAACGCCTTTTTGATGTCCACCGAGTCTGGTTCTTTTTTAGGATACACAGGCTTCATTTGTACCGTTTGGAGGGCTCTAAGTGCTTTTTTATAGGTCTTTTCGGGCAGTAAAAGGTAGCGGGTACGTTTATTGCGCTTTTCTTTCGGCAAGGCAGGCCCCTGAATGACTACACTGTTTGCCCAGGTGGAGTCGTTGGCGGGTAAATTCAGCGTTTTGCTATTGGAAGCCAGAACTTCACGGCCTTGGTTTTTATTGGAGTTATAGTGTACAAATGTCTCCTTCTGCGCAGCTTTGTCGTGGATGAATGCGCTCTGATAGGCAGGGCATATCATTTGCTCCGTTTTGCAACTAAAGAGCATCCCGCTAACAAAAACACATACAATTAAAGCCCGAACCATCCAAAAAGGGTATTCCTAATTAACAAAACTAAATAATTAACCGAAGTTATCCGAAGAATGTAAGAAATGTAACCAGAATGTAATTTACTGACAATGAACCAATCATGCTTTTGAGCCCTACTCAACTGATGAATTGATCCTACAGGCGCCTGTCAATCCCAAAAAGATCATCACTTTAAAGGCCTGGAGATGTATTCTTCTTCCTTCAATGAAGGCGTTCGAAATGGCTGTACTTCGGCTTCTTCCAGCAAAATAGCCTGTGGTACGATCATCGATATGCTGACCTGTCGCGAACCTCTATCCCCCAGCAATTCGTCCAGATTATGAGCGGTGTATTTTTCGGAAGCGCCCAGAATACGTTTCCACATTTTAAATCCGTATTCGCGTAGAGAAACGTATCGTACCGGTTCTTCACGACCATCCTCCACATATACCTTGATTGCTGTAACAAATCCCATGCGCGAAGCACTTTCACGAAAAATCAATCCGAAAGAAAGTCCCTCTTTTTTCGCCTGCTGAATGAGCTTGTCTTTGAGAGACTTATCTGTGTCTTTTTGTGCGATCGTTATTTCCAAAACACCCGGCCCATCACTGAAGCCATTTGCTGTTTGGGTTGGACTAGTCAGGGTACGATTGTTTAAGAGGCTTTTCAAAATGCCATTTTCGATAATGGTGAGTTCATCGGGAGGGATCACCCCTTCGTCATCGATCTGGTAATTTCCCGTCAGTTCGACTCCCTGAAAATGCGTCAGTTTAGGTTTTGCTTTAATGGTGATTTGTGGATTGATCACATTCTTACCAATTTTTCCTTCTGCTGAAAGCGATTCTTCATCGAACTGAAAGCCTTTCAGCTTCGCAATATTATCATTGGCAAAAATACCTTCCCGCCCACGCAGAATCGAATTTGAAAATGCCTCCGCCACTGTTTTTCCTTCCAACAAAACGGGGCCATTGTACTCTTCCTCTAATTCTTTTATTTTTTGTGAAGTTTCCAACTGTCGAATGATCTGCTCCATGTCTGCCATCAATTGAGTTTCGGTAGGAAGCTGATCCAATGTTTTTGTTTGATATACTTTCTGTTCTACAAAAAATTTGCCGTCCTGATTTTTTACCTGCACAGCAATCGCCAGCGAGGCATTGGAAAAAGGAATTTTAGTGACCAACCCTTCGGTATTGACCAGGTACTGATGGCCTTCGGTATAGTTCACAAAAACAAAGGAGTTGTTGATGTTGGGAACAGAAGTTAATACACCGGATAGTTTCCGGATACGTTGTTCCCATTCTGTGCGCGAGTAGGTAGCCGGAATTAAGTTTTGAATGATCCTGGCCGGAGGCACTTTGGCAAACCTGCGGTGCGGCACCTCACTCAGTGGCTTACCTGTTTCCTTTAGGGTTTTCTTATTTTTTTCGAAAATGCGGGCTGCATTCCGATAAACGTTATCCGTTGACGCCCAGAATGATCTTCGGATACCCCAATAGTCATCATCCACCGGCAAATCGATATTGATGGACGAGTTACCTGAGTTTTGATTGTCGTCCAGGCTTTCATCATTAAATTCATAGTCACCCACCATTACACGGGTAGTGGTTTTGATTCGATCTCTGTCTTCAGACGAACTGGTGAGTGCACCCATTGAAGCTGATACCTGCAAAGATTTTGAGTCGGCCAATCCATACATGATGAAGAAAGGCCGTTCCATATTCTTTAAGGTCAATTCTTTTTGATTGCGATCCAACTCATCTTGCATCGCCTTTAGGATGACATCTTCCGTTTGGCTGTACGCAAACGAACTGCCGGCCCCAACAAACAACAAAAGTATTTTCAATCTAATCATGGCAAATGCGATTAATGGTTGTCAACCGGTTTCTCTAAAATTGTATTTTCTACTTGTGTCACCATTTTCTTTTGTGTTTCGATTCGCTTCACAAAAAGAGAGGGAGAAATAGCAGTAACGGGTACGCTACCCGACTCCGCTCCACAGAAGCCTGTAAACACTTCGCTTTTGTCGTCTGCTGCTTGTATTTCAGCAAACATGGCCAAGGGTGTGCCGATCAAATCGACTCCTCGTACTAATTCATCCGGGCGTCCATCCACATAAATGCGATATACTTCGGTAGGGAAAACATTAAACGCATTGGGCATAACCCTGCCTGTATTTGTAAACCCACCGACTACGTCCATAAAAAGATAGCCGTATTTTTTATTTTGCTTTTTACATTCAGTGATCAGAAGCTTTCGCAACCCTGACATTTCTACCACCTTTTTGTTTTCAATAATCAGATTTGACTGGCGTGTGACCACATTGGCTCCGGCCTCGGCTCGACCATGGCCATTTGAATGAAGGAAATTCTCGATCGGGGTGCGTGACATTAAAAATGTTTTGAGCACTCCATTTTCAACTACCGTTACCTTTCTTGCTTTCACGCCTTCGTCATCATACCGGTAAAATCCATTAAGGCGCTGGTCCTTAAAATTTTCCAACGTAGGGTCAAATACCACATTAAGCGTTTTTGGAAGCACTAGCTCATTCACTTTGTCCTTGAATGTCTGCCCATCGAAATTGCTTTTCAACCGCTGCCCTTCCACCCGATGACCAAAAATTTCATGAAAGAAAACTCCTGCCGCTCGTGCATGTAAAATAGCCGGGCCTGTGTATGGTTCTGCAACCGGTGCCGTGCTGAGCAGGGTGAGCTTATTCATAAGTATATCAATATCTTTTCGGATGACATCCTCCGCAGGAAGTAAATCAGGCGTTGTAGAGTAATAAGAGATATGCAGCGGCAAAACATCTCCATCTTCAGCCCGAATGGAAGCTGAAATCGTAAGGTAAGCAGAGGTGCGGTTTTGAACGATGCGTGTACCTTCCGTGGACAAATAGTACTTGCGATCTAAATCTACATGAATACTCACATCCCCATCAATCACACCTTTCAATTTCAGAAAGGAAGCACTCAGTGTTTTTACACGCGCTTTCCAAACCTCAACTTGAAACAACTCGTTGATAGGTGGCAGTGGCTGGTCGATAAAAACAGATGGTTCCTCTTTTGAAAAGTCAGGTACTTTTTTCGACTCTTCTTTGATGGTAGCGTTTTGCAATGCCTGATACGATGCCAATGCAGCACGGTAAGCTGATTGCGTTTGCTGCCACATGCGAAGTTTGATGGCCAATGGGTGATTGTCGAGTGGCAGATACTGAGCCCCCCGATAGCCATCTATATCATCCATAGGAAAAAAGCCATTTTCATCATCAAGCGGGTGTGAGTCATCGAACGCATAATCACCGATACGCACGGAAGTGCTCATTACACGCGAACGATCTTTGCTTTCATCTACCAAACTGCCCAGCGATCCGCGCAAGCGAAAACCTTGATTGTCAGTTACGCGCACCGATAAAAAATAAGGTGGTTGCTTGGCTTTTTGTAATTCGTCCCATTGCCTTTGCATTTCCGATTCCAAGATATAAAGGAGCGAATCGTTGGCATTTTGTGCCTGAAGAAAGGGGATTCGAAAACTAAGGATGAATAGTAAGCAAACGGTTTTATTCATTGCAAGGGGTTCTGATGAATTTTAAATTTAGATAGTTTCGGTTTTCCCAATTAAACGCTGTGATTGATCATCTCTTTTAATCGTGACTCTCTTTTTGAAACACGTTTGGGATTATAATCGCTTTCAAGCGAATTGGTCACTTTTCTTGTAATAGGTAGCTGGCAAATTTAAAGAATCGATGGCAGTAATCCGAAAACCGTTTATCTAAAAATGGAGGAAAGGATCCAAACCTATAGTGAATTCAATTCTACCCGCTGTCGCTTGGGCAGACTCTTGACTACGAGG
>JAJTHV010000392.1 GCA_021300095.1 Flammeovirgaceae bacterium
AGAAAAATACCTACGATGCCATTGTAGTAGGCACGGGTATCAGCGGTGGCTTTGCCGCCAAAGAACTCACTGAAAAAGGATTGAAAACGCTGGTATTGGAGCGTGGTCGCGATGTAAAGCATCCCGATTATCCAACAGCGACCAAAGATCCATGGGAATTTGAAAATGCTGATATGCCCACACAAGAGGATTTGCGAAAGCAAGGCGTTCAAAACAGGACAGGTTATACCATTCGCCAGTCAACTAAGCATTGGTTTGTCAACGATTTGGAGCACCCCTATACTGAAAAAGAAGGAACCCGCTTTGACTGGATGCGTGGCTACCACGTTGGCGGTCGCTCGATCATGTGGGGTCGCCAAAGCTACCGCTGGAGCGACTTAGACTTTGAAGCAAACGCGAAAGATGGACATGGTGTGGACTGGCCAGTGCGCTACAAAGAAATTGAGCCATGGTATGATTATGTTGAGAAATACATTGGAGTGAGTGGCCAGAATGAAGGCTATGCTCAATTGCCGGACGGTCAATTTCTCCCAGCGATGGAGCTCAATTGCACAGAAATAGAATTAAAGAAAACAGTTCGTGAGAAGTTCGGTCGCCCATTTACCATCGGCCGCACCGCACATGCAACGGCTCCAATGCCTCACACACCGTGGAGAGGTCAATGTCAATTCAGAAACTTATGCAGTCGCGGATGTCCTTATGGTGGATATTACAGCAGCGTGTCTTGCACATTGCCTGCGGCTGAAAAAACGAATAACATGACATTGCGTCCCAATTCAGTAGTGTATGAAATCATTTACGATGAAACGAAAAGCAAAGCTACCGGAGTAAAAGTGATTGATGGAGTGACCGGTGAGCAAATGGAATTTTATGCAAAGATCATTTTCTTATGCGCCTCCACATTTGGTTCCACGTTCATCATGATGAACTCAATATCCAACCGTTTCCCAAATGGATTTGGAAACGACAGCGGTGAGTTGGGCTGCAACATCATGGATCATCATCTGGGCGTAGGTGCCGGTGGTGAGTTCCCGGGTTTTGAAGATCAATATTATTTTGGTAGACGTGCTAATGGATTTTACATTCCTCGCTACCGCAACTGGGGTAAAGACAAACGCGACTATGTGCGTGGTTTCGGATACCAAGGAGGAGGAAGCAGACAAGGCTGGGGTAGCTTGGTGGCTGAGTTAACAATTGGAGCCGACCTTAAAAAGTTGGCCGCAACTCCGGGCAAATGGACCATTGGTATGGGAGGTTTTGGCGAAGTGCTGCCCTACCATGAAAACAAAGTGACGATAAATAAAGACAAAAAAGATATCAACGGTTTACCGACACTTCTTTTCGATGCAGGCTTCAAAGAAAACGAAAAGAAAATGCGCGTAGATATGAAGTTGGATGCGGCTGAAATGCTAGAAGCTGCAGGTGTAAAAAACATTTACACTTTTGACAATGAAACGGGGCTTGGTCTGGGAATTCATGAGATGGGCACAGCACGAATGGGTAAAGACCCCAAAACCTCTGTACTCAATAAATGGAATCAGGTGCATGCTTGTAAGAATGTGTTTGTTACAGATGGATCTTTCATGACATCTGCAGCATGTGTTAACCCTTCGCTTACGTATTTAGCATTTACAGCTCGCGCAGCCGATTACGCTGTAAGTGAATTGAAAAAAGGAAATTTATAAACGATTAAAAACGAAAGTTATGAACCAATTAATCGATCGAAGAGAAGCATTAAAAAAAACCGCTCTGTTTTTAGGAGCAGCCGTTTCGGCTTCCGCTATGGCGGGAATTCTGAATGGCTGTAAAGCAACACCAGACTTAAACTATAAACCTGTATTCTTCAATGAAGATGAGGCGCGCCTCGTGAGCGAATTGTCCGATATTATTTTACCGAAGACAGATACTCCGGGTGCAAAAGAGTTGGGAGTTCCCAATTTTATTGACAAAGTTTTGAATGAGTGTTACAAGCCGGAAGATCAGGAGCGTTTCAAAACCGGCTTAGCCGCTTTTGAAGAAGAAGCGAAGAAGGCACATGGAGATAGCTTCATCTATTGTAAGCCAGAAGATCAGGTAGCGCACATCACCAAATCGATTCAGGCTGCTATTGATGAAAGTAAAAAGAATCCAGGCACTAAGCGCCCATTTATTCTCATGGCAAAAGAATTGACCATGCTCGGATATTTTAGCACCCAAGTAGGTGCTGAAAATGTACTTCAATATGAAGCTGTACCGGGATCTTACAAAGGATGTATTCCTTTAAAAGAAGCAGGCAAAGGCCGCACGTGGGCTTCCTAGTTTAATTAGGGAATTCAATAACTAATAAAAACGCCCGGCTATTCAGTCGGGCGTTTTTATTTAACTTGAAATGGAAATACAAAGATGTTGTCAGATTGCCCCATGAACAAATTAATATTTTTTTGATTTGGAATGATCTGCTTTGTTTCTCTGACTGAACTCTTATTTTTGCCCTCCCGTAAAGTTTTAAAATGGAAAAAAACATAGCTCGCATTGCCGCTGAATTAAAACTAGCAGCTTCTCAAATTGAAACCGTTGTCAACTTAATAGCCGAAGGTGCCACCATTCCTTTCATGGCACGTTATCGAAAAGAAGCTACTGGAAGCTTAGACGAGGTTGAGCTCACTGCTATTCGCGATCGGCATGAACAATTAACAGAGTTAGACAAACGCAAGGAAGCTGTTCTCAAATCAATTGAGAAACAAGAAAAGTTGACTCCGGCTTTGGCGAAGGCCATTGAAGCAGCAGAAACGCTCGCGGAAGTAGAAGATATTTATTTGCCCTACAAGCCCAAACGCAAAACCAGAGCCACTGCTGCCAAAGAAAAAGGTTTGGAACCATTGGCACTGAAAATTTTTGAACAAGGCAACTTCAACGTAGAAGAATTGGCCGACACATTTATTAATACAGAATTAGGCGTAGCCAACGCACAAGAGGCACTTGATGGCGCACGTGATATCATTGCGGAAATGGTCAGCGAAAACCAAGAAGCACGTAAAAATGTACGCGACCTCTTCTGGAGGGATGGTATTATTCATTCTACTGTTATTAAATCTAAAGCGGACAGCGAGGAAGCCCAGAAATTCAAAGACTACTTTGATTGGAAAGAACCGATCAAAAAAACACCATCACATCGTTTGCTCGCCATGCGCAGGGCAGAAAAAGAAGGGTTTATTATGCTGGACATTGCACCCGAGGAAGACACGGTCATTCAATCACTCCAATCGCAATTCGTGAAAGGAAATTCTGTTGCAGCTGATCAAGTGCGACTAGCCGTTAAAGATTGTTACAAGCGATTGCTTAAACCTACGTTGGAAAGTGAAGTACGTCTGGAATCGAAAATGCAAGCCGATGCCGAAGCGATTAAAGTATTCGCAGCCAACTTGAAAAAATTATTGCTGGCATCACCTCTTGGTCAAAAGCGCGTGCTCGCTCTCGACCCGGGATTTCGTAGTGGAATCAAATTGGTTTGCTTAGGCGCTCAAGGCGAATTACTTTTTGATACCGTTATTTTTCCATTGGAACCGCAACGCCAGACTACACAATCAGCTACCATCGTTTTAGGATTATGCGATCGGTTTAGAATTGAAGCTATTGCAATAGGCAATGGCACAGCCAGCCGGGAAACCGAAAGTTTTGTAAAAGGTATCGGCCTGCCAAAAGAAATTTTGATTGTGATGGTAAACGAAAGTGGCGCTTCCGTTTATTCTGCATCGGATGTAGCACGGGAGGAGTTCCCGAACCATGACGTTACAGTGCGCGGAGCCGTTTCAATTGGAAGACGTTTAACTGATCCTCTGGCCGAATTAGTGAAAATTGATGCAAAGTCGATTGGCGTGGGACAATATCAACATGACGTAGATCAGACAAAACTCAAAGCTGGACTAGATGATGTGGTTATGAGTTGTGTTAACTCCGTAGGAGTAGAAGTGAACACGGCAAGTAAGGAATTACTGTCGTATGTTTCTGGACTAGGCCCACAATTGGCCAAAGGGATTGTCGAATATCGCACCCAGAACGGGCCGTTTAAGAATAGACATGAATTGCAAAAAGTCCCTCGACTGGGTGATAAAGCTTTTGAACAATGCGCGGGTTTCTTGCGCATACGTGAATCAAATAATCCACTAGACGCAAGTGCTGTTCACCCCGAACGGTATGAATTAGTCGAAAAGTTTGCCAAAGATCTGGGGTGTACGATGAAGGACTTGATGACAAGTTCTGAACTTCGCAAGAAACTAGAATTAAAAAAGTATGTGAGCGATACCGTTGGATTACCAACGCTGGCAGATATTTTATCAGAGCTGGAAAAGCCGGGTCGTGACCCGCGCGAGAAATTTGAGGTTTTTAGTTTTGAGGAGGGGGTTCACGAAATCAAAGATTTAAAAGTGGGAATGGTTCTGCCGGGCATCGTTACCAACGTAACTAATTTCGGTGCATTTGTGGACGTAGGAGTTCATCAGGATGGACTTGTGCACATCAGCCATTTGTCCGATCGTTTTATAAAAGATCCCAACCAAGTAGTGGCAGTTCAGCAAAAAGTGAAAGTAACCGTAGTGGAAGTCGATGTTGCGCGCAAGCGAATCGCATTATCCATGAAGAGCGATCCATTTGCTTCACCAACATCGGCATCCAAAGAAACAGATAAATCGAAAGCTCCAACTAATTATTCCAAACCTAAATTAGCTCCAAAACGCGAAGAGAAAGTGGAAACGATGGAAGAAAAAATGGCAGCACTCATGAATAAATTCAAAAAATAGCCACCGAATACATTCAAGGCATTACCAATACGGGGGGAAGCTTGCCGCCATTTCTGGCACGGTTCATGTTTATTTGTTAAATTGTTAAGTCAACAATAAACCCGCACCTAACCCTTACCCGTATGAAACACCTCCTCACCCTGCTTGCCATTTCACTTTTTTGGTGGAGTATAGCATCTGCTCAGATCGAAAACTTTGCGCTAAAAAAAAGAGCCACTGCCAGCAGTTTCACTGAAGTTGGTGGACTGAAATTTCCGGGCGGAGCTGTGGACGGAATAAAAAACGGAGCGTATGGATTTCATACACAACGCGAGGATAACCCGTGGTGGCAGGTGGATTTGGGAATGGAGATTGCCATTGAAAAAATAGTGATCTACAATCGCCAAGATTGTTGTTCGGAGCGCGCTCGAACTATTCAGGTTTTTCTTTCAACCGATGGAGTAAATTTTGAAAATGCCTATCAACATAAGGGTTCCATATTTGGCGGAGCCAGAGATCAAAATCCCTTACAGGTTCAGCTTCAGTTTAAAATGGCTCGTTTCGTGCGATTGCAATTGAACGAGCGAAATGCGCTTCATTTAGACGAAGTAGAAGTGTATGGCGTGATGGCACATTTGGCAAACCTCGTACTCGGTAAACCAGCCACACAAAGCAGTACAAGTGCTTATTCGCATGATAAAGATGCACAAGGAGGTGTGGATGGCGTAAAAAATGGTTTGTTCGGATTTCATACAGATACCGAAAGAGATCCATGGTGGCAAGTCGACTTGGGTGGCATAGCGAAGTTGGATAAAATATTTGTTTTCAACCGACAGGATTGTTGTTCCGAGCGAGCTGAAACACTGGCTGTGGCCATTTCAGAAGATGGTGTTCATTTTCAAAATGTGGCGAATTTAAGTAACACCGTTTTTGGAGGTGTAAAAGACAACGAACCGCTTCGTGTTTTTCTGGACGAACAAGAATATCTCGCACGCTACGTTCGGGTGCAATTACGAGATATGAATGCACTTCACTTGGATGAAATTGAAGTGTATGGGAAAATGATTTCACAGACGCCACCTGCACCAATAGAAGAACCTGTCATTACAACACCGCCCGTATTTGAACCCGTTCCTCCAATAACATTGTTTGAGCATGAACGTTTTGGCGGAGCTTCTATCAACATCAACAGCAATTGGGATGCCTCCATGAACCCGAAATGGAATGATCGCATTAGTTCAATAAAAGTGCCGGCAGGCTACAAGATTGTGGTGTACGAACATTCACAGCAAAAGGGAGCATCCATGACCTTATCAACTGACTGGACGATTGCCAATGGAAACTTTACTTTCAATGATAAGATTTCGTCTATTAAAATAGTTGAATCACCAAAGCCGAAGGTGGTGCAGCCTGCAGTTGCTATCTCTGAAGTTACAGGTGGTACTTATTACATCGTAACAAGTACAAACAACAAATTCCTGGATCAGGCTGTCGTCAACGGGCCAATCATTCTATTAGATGCCAACGCGAAAGAAAGTCAACAATGGGAGGTGGCTCCGGCAGGTGATGGTTATGTACACATTATATCAAAGTTGAATAATTTATTTCTCGACCAATATGTTGACAAAGGAGAGGCAGTGGCATCTTCCGGCAATGGAATGCCAAATCAACAATGGCTCATTCAATCAAGTGGTAATGGATTTTACACCATTGTATCACGCGTAAATGGCAAAGCATTAAATCACGATGTGACACGTTCCAGTATGCCGCTGGCTGCTCGGAATGGTTCGGCTGCACAACAATTTAAATTGATTTCGGTAAGTGGAACACCTCTACCGGATGTGACACCATCCATACCTACCGCTCCCGTAGAAGTTGTGAATTGTAGTTTAACCGATAAACAATTCGCAGATGCGAAGAAAGCAATTAACAGTCAGGCATTCCGTGATCAAAAAATGGCCACTGCAAAGTTGGCGCTCAAGAATAAGTGTGTGTCATTAGATCAAATCAGAGGCTTTGTAGAGCTATTTACATTTGAAGATCAGAAATTAGATTTTGTGAAGTTCGCCTACGACATCACCGATAACAAGGATGACTATTACACATTGCACGATGTATTCACTTTTTTATTAACCAAGGATGATTTCAACGAATTTTTGGAATCCAAAAAATAGGTTTTGATTTCATGATAAAAAGTCGATGTGCGCGCATCGACTTTTATTTTTTTTGAACAGAGCATTGGTTACGCCAGTGCGAATGAGATCTTGAAATTTAGTTTATCTTCGCAAAATCTATGGCTCTTCAAGTCGCTTCTCTTAACTCCGGCAGTAATGGAAACTGCTATTACATTGGCAATAAAAATGAAGCAGTATTAATTGATGCCGGAATTTCTTGCCGTGAAACGGAGCGAAGAATGAAACGCTTGGAGCTCTCTTTAAAGAAAGTGAAAGCCATCTTCATTACGCACGAACATGCCGATCACATCAACGGGCTATTGAAGTTGGTTAAGAAACATAAAATACCCGTTTATATTACGAAGCCTACTCGACATCATCCATTGCTTGGTTGGTGCGAAGGAACCGCGATTCACTTTCACGCGTATCAGCCCATTCAAATTGGTGATTTAGAAATTACACCCATCCCTAAGTTTCACGATGCGAGCGATCCACACAGTTTCTTGATTTCTGATCAATCGGTAACCGTGGGTGTGTTTACCGATTCGGGTCGTGTTTGCAATGACCTTATTAAAAATTTCAAAATTTGTCATGCTGCATTTCTTGAATCAAATTACGATGAGGAAATGCTGATGAATGGAGATTATCCCATGCATTTAAAGAATCGCATTCGTGGAGGATTAGGACATTTGTCGAATAAAGAAGCGCTGCAGTTATTTCTAACGCATCGGCCACCGTTTATGTCGCATCTCTTTCTTTCGCATCTGTCAAAAAATAATAATACACCCGAGATCGCAGAATCACTTTTTAAAAGTGTGTCTGGTGAAACGCAGATTATTGTGGCACCTCGCAACGAAGAAACAGAACTTTATACGATTGCCACTGACCAACCATCGCTGCGATTGAAAAGCAGAATCCACGCAAGTGATTCTCAACTCACATTATTTTGAGTTTAGAAAAACTCTCCTAATCCAATGTAAATTTGAAATGAATCGGGAGCCATCCCAAAATCAATGGCTAGATTCGTGCCTGATTTTTTGTTGAATTTGATTCGCGCTCCGGCACCGATCGCACCATTCAGTCCGCCATAGTTATTGTTTACATCAGTAAGCGACTGAAAATTTAGAAATGCTACTCCACCAAATAAACCATTTCGGCTCAAGTCAAATCGATATTCGCCTTCCAGGTAGAACATTTGCTTTCCGCGAAAGCGGGCCGTTGGGTAACCTCTACCCGAGCGTCCGCTCAATTCTAATTGTGTACCCGGTAAATTAAAATAGGGAGTTCGTCCGAATGATCCCCAATAGAATGCAGATACAGCAATGATTCTTCGCTTGGGATGATCTAGTAGAAAGTAGCGCCTCCCATCCAGGTAGACGGACGACCACAAGTCATCATTGGATAACCAGGAGGGATTGACTCGCAATACAGCTTGAAGATACAGGCCATCGTCCGGATTGATTGAATTTTTCCGATTGTCGTGTAATAGGTTAAATACTACACCGGTTGCTGAGTAGGAGGGTTGCGTTCCAATTCCATACTTTTCATATTCTCCAGGTGTGGTAGGTACTTCAAAAACTGCTACACTAAAATTGCGATCAAAGCTTAGCCCCATACCACCATAGATGGCTTTGTAGATGCGATGGTTGGCAATAAAATTAAAACGGAAGTTATTGAAATTGATACGAAACTGATCGGATGGTTGAGAGGAACTGCCCAACCCATACGAGATTCT
>JAJTHV010000192.1 GCA_021300095.1 Flammeovirgaceae bacterium
ACCTGAGATTTGGTAGATATTGCCAGCGGTCAGGCGGAGGTTGGTTGGGATCGTGCCGCTGCCGATAACGCCGCTGAGGACGCAATTGCGTTGGCCTGCGATCGTGCCTTGCTCAATCGTACCAATTGGGCAGGCGGCGGCTGGAAGAAGCTGGATGGTCCAACCTGAAGCCCAGTTCGAAGTTGCCGTGGCCGTGGCAGAGAAAGCGCCGACATAGTTGGCGGCTTCAAAGAATGCGTTGACCCCTGTTGGGTTCAAAGCCGTGCGGGCCAATTCATTGGGGCCTGGCAACAAAGACGCACTCAAGGTCGAAGTGACGTTCGAGACGTTGTTAGAGCCTGAAGAGAAGGCTGCTGCGGCTACTGAGTCTAACGTGCCTGGGCAGTCAAACATCAAGGAGTCGTAGCGAGCGGCTGGCGACGTATTGGAGGTGCTAGCAACGGCGCAGGTCGTTGTGCCGGTGACGACACCATTGAGGAAACGGCCTGCAGCACCTGGCGTGCCGCCGGTATTGTTCAACACAATACCTTGCAAGTTAGCGCCTGCGCTGTTGGTACGAATGCCAACGGCGGTAAAGTTTGCGATGGTTGGATTGGTGTTCAAAGTGCCTGCCAAGCTGGCAACGGTGCGGTTGCTACCTTCGAACAGACGGTCGGGACCACCTGCGTTTGGTGTTTGCTTAATAACCAAGAATTGGACGGCCCCGGTCCAGCCTTCATCGAAGTCAAGACCATCATCTAATGAGCCAGTGATGACCATGTTCTTCATGTTCACGTTGCCGCCGAAGACTTCGATGCCATCATCGCCAGAATTATGGACTTGGAGGAAGCTGATGTCGGTAGCCGAACCTACGCCGCCCAAGGTCAAGCCGTTCAAATCGTCGCCGGCTGCTGCCGACGACAAGAATTCACCTGGGTAACGGATTTGGACATAACGCATCGTGCCGCTCGTGTCGGCAGCAGTTGCGCCGCCGTAGAGCGCTTGACGACCGGTTGCAGCCGTAATCCCTTCCACCGCATTTTGACATTCCAGAGTGCCCTGAGCGACTGCGGTTGAGCAGCCACGGATTGGCGCGCGACCCAAGAGGATGACGCCGCCCCACAGGCGATTGGTGGTGTCAGCATTTGCTGTTCCGGCAATGTCTTCCTTACCGGTGAAAACAATCGGCTGGCTCGGCGTACCGACGGCATTAATCCGGCTACCGCGGTTGACGATCAAAAGGTCAGACGCTTCGTCGCCGAAAATGGTGACGCCAGGTTCAACGGTCAAAGTCGCAGCAACACCGGTCGCGGCGTTCCCGCCAGCGCCTAGGTCACGACCAACATCCACGCGGCCTACCAAGCGATAAGCAACGCCGGTGACACGGGGCAAGGTCAGATTGGTGAGCACTTCACCAGTGAGGTTACAGACCGTGGTCGTTCCAATTGCGGTGCCAATGGTGGTTCCTAGGGGGCAAGTTGCCCCACTTCCGCCACCACCAGTCCCACCGCCACCCGTGCCACCTGGGGGATCACCCACAAATGTCGAGCCTGGCGATTGGATACTGCCGCCCTGCGAACATGCACCCATAAAGAGTGCCAAAGCGGCAACTAGAGTCCCGCGACTTGCGATTAATTTCATCCTATTCCCCTCACTGGCCGATGCGACGGTTCCCTCAGCGAGTGGTAAACACCATAAAAGGCGTTTTTGCTGGAAAACGGGCGCAATTTCGCTCGTGCCGGGCTTCCCTAGTCCTTGGATGTGACAGTCTAACAAATTCGGTGTGACAGAAATATAAAATGAGCGTGACAATTTTATTGCATGTTAACGTTTACTCCGACGTCACACTCGAGACTTGTGCACGCCAGATAGTCAGCATACAGAGTATAAATTGAACGAGGCTAAGAAACCTTTGTTGAGCCATTGGCAGGGCTAGATGTCGCCGTGGAAGCTGGCTCCACAAGTGCCAAGGCTTCTTCGATGCCAGTGATCAAGGTTTCAGGCGTAAATGGCTTGGCAATATGGAAATCAGCCCCAGCCTCAAGCGCTTCAGCCTTATGGTGCGTCATTGCATTGGCCGAAACCGCGATGATGGGCATGCGAGGTCGATCATGAGCCGCCTCCAACAGGCGGATAGCACGGGTCGCGGTCAAACCATCCATCACCGGCATTTGGAGATCCATCAACACCAGATCGAAATCCAATCGGTGCACTGCGTCCAGCGCCTGCTGGCCGTTCTCGCACAAGGTCAGATCTACGCCCAATGGCTCTAGGATCAGTTGCAAAACCCGGCGATTGGTTGGGTGATCATCGACTGCCAGAATCCGCAACCGATGAGACGACGCTTCGGCCACGACATCTCGAGAAGCTTCACGTTGGGAGGTCGCGATCACACCTGGGGTCTCCGCAACCGGCAAAGTCAACTCGAGACGGAATATCGACCCGACCCCAACAATCGATTCTGCGCTGACGGTTCCACCCATAAGCTCAGCCAATGACTGGCAAATAGCCAGACCCAAACCAGAGCCGCCATGAGCCCGCGTAATCGATGCATCAATTTGCTCAAACCGATTGAACAAACGTGCCAAGTCTTGTGACTCGATCCCCGGGCCCGTATCTGAAACCGCAATCACCAACCGCATCGCTTGGCCATCATTGTTTTGGGCAGGGAACATGTCCACTGCCAGCTTGACGGAGCCATTGGTCGTAAACTTGATGGCGTTCGCCAGTAGGTTTGCCAAAATCTGCCGGATTCGCACCGCATCACCCACCAACCAAGTATGGTCAGATTCCAAGCAGGGCTGACTGAACTTCAAGCCTTTGTTGTCCGCGCGTACGGCAAACAAGGCCGACGTGCCTGAAATGAGATCCGAGAGCCGGAAGGGTGTAGCTTCAATTTCAAGCCGACCCGACTCAACTCGGGCCAAGTCGAGAATATCGTTCAAGACGCGTTCGAGTGACACGCCCGAATCTCGAACCAAATCCACCATTTCGCGTTGGGCAGATGACAAATCACTTTGCGCCAAAGCCCCGGCAATAGCGACAATGCCGTTTAATGGTGTGCGAATTTCATGGCTCATATTGGCGAGGAAAGCACTCTTGGCGTTGTTAGCCAGCTCAGCGTTGGCGCGTGCTTGATCCAGAGCTTCTCGTCTGGCTACGTCTTCAGTGATGTCTGTCACGAAAGAACGGATAGTACCCGAACCTGATGCAGGGCGACCAAAAACGGTCACAATCGAACGTCCATGACGGATGTTTACCCCATCGAGACAAAAGCGGAAATCGACTGTTTGTGGACGGTTTTCAAGATAGGCTTGCCGCGTCACCTGATTGACGAGCTCACGATCCTCTTCAATGACATTTTCGGAGAAGAAAGCCGCCAG
>JAJTHV010000428.1 GCA_021300095.1 Flammeovirgaceae bacterium
GATGAAAGCTGAAGGTTTCCAAGTGGAGACTTACCCGGCAGGATTGGATGAAGATGAACTTTGCGAGAAAATTAAAAACGTATCTGTTCTTGGTATTCGTTCCAAAACACAAGTAACAGCCAAAGTTTTGGAGAATGCCAATCGACTGATGGTGATCGGAGCCTTTTGCATTGGCACGAATCAAATTGATCTGAAAGCTGCTACCAAAAAAGGAGTAGCTGTTTTCAACGCACCGTTCAGCAACACACGCTCCGTAGTAGAGTTGGCGATTGCCGAAATGATTTTGTTGATGCGCAACATTCCGGATAAGTCCAACAAAATGCACCAGGGCAAGTGGGATAAATCTGCGAAGGGCAGTTTCGAAATTCGCGGAAAGAAATTGGGCATCATCGGTTATGGAAACATTGGTGCACAACTTTCGGTGCTGGCCGAAAACATGGGGATGAAAATCTTCTATTACGATAAAGAAGAAAAGCTTGCCATGGGCAACGCGACCAAATGCAAGTCACTGAAAGAGTTGTTGGCGTTGTCCGATGTGCTTACGCTGCATGTGGATGGCAAAGAATCCAATACCAATTTAATAGGGCCGGAAGAATTCAAAGCCATGAAAAAGGGGGTCATCTTCCTCAACCTCAGTCGTGGCCATGTAGTAGATGTCAAAGCGTTGAGAGAAAGTATTTTGACTGGAACAGTAGCGGGTTGCTCGGTAGACGTATTTCCCTACGAGCCCATCAGCAATGATGAAGAGTTTGTATCGGAACTGCGCGGACTACCCAACACCATTTTAACACCACACATTGGCGGCAGCACATTAGAGGCGCAAGAAAACATCGGCAACTTTGTGCCTACCAAAATGATGGACTACATCAACACCGGTAGCACGAGTAACAGTGTGAATTTCCCGAACCTGACATTGCCTACGTTGGAAAATGCCCATCGTCTCATTCACATTCACAACAATGTACCGGGCATCCTGGCGAAAATCAATAAAGTATTAGCTGACAATGAGATCAACATTGCCGGACAATATTTAAAGACCAACGAGCACATTGGTTATGTGATTACGGACATCAACAAAGAGTACAACAAAGAAGTGATCAAGCAACTGCGGGCTATCGAAAACACGATTAAGTTCCGGATATTGTATTGATCAGGTTGACGTACGATTACATGATCAAACGAGAGAGGTAGGAAAACCCAGATTACCTGGTACGAATAAAGAGTTGGACAATCACGGGTTAAAATAAAACCCACTGAATTTGGTGGTGGTTTCTGAACCCCATAAAAGACAAGTTTTGGGCTGCTTTCTGGCCGCGATCTTCCACTGTTAACCTGCTTTTTGGGCGAGGTCACGCGTAAACGCGTGATGAGGCCTGATTTTGTCCTAAAGCTTTACCCGGTATTGTATAATTGTTAGGTTCAGCAAACGTGTCCCAAATCCAAGTGGGAGTTATTAGTGCAAACCTACTAAATGTTGGCGGCTATTGAACCATAATCCAAAAAATTAACAAGGATGGAATGAGATTGTCAGGTCGAGAGTGGACTGCGAAAATGAAATTCTAATGCGGAATTACAGCTAAATGTATGCTTTGACCTCGTTTGACTTTATCTTGCTGCAAATTTGACTGGCATGAACGTGAATTTTACACCCGGACCTTCCCAACTTTTCTATACCGTGGCCGATCACGCCAAGGTGGCTTTTAAAGAAGGCATCCCGTCCATTTCACATCGCAGCAAAAAGTTTGAAAGCATCTTTCAAAAGGCAACCGATGGATTGAAAGAACTATTGGGTGTGCCTGCCGACTATGCTATTTTTTTTACTTCATCCGCCACCGAAATCTGGGAGAAATCCATTCAGAATTTAGTAGAAACATCCAGTGTGCATTTTGTGAATGGCGCATTCTCCAATCGCTATTTTGAAATCGCCACACAACTTGGAAAGAAGGCAGTTAAAATTGAAGCTGCTCTTGGTCAGGATTTCTCACACGTCTCCATCGAAAACTATCCATCTGAATTAATTGCACTCACCCAAAACGAAACGAGCACGGGTGTGTCGATCACGAATGCTTTTATTCAGGAAGTGCGTAGTAAAAATCCGGAAGCCATTCTGGCGATCGATGCCGTTTCGTCCCTTCCCTACCCTGCTCTCGACTACAGTCATGTAGATACTGTTTTCTTTTCCGTGCAGAAAGGATTTGGTTTGCCCGCAGGCTTGGGCGTGTGGATGGTGAATCCGAAGTGTGTTGCCAAAGCCGAGAGCCTGCAGAAGAAAGGAATCTCCATTGGCTCTTACCACAACATTCCAACACTTTTGTTGAACGCCAAGAAAAACCAAACCACCGAAACACCGAATGTGTTGGGTATTTATTTGCTGAGCTGCGTAGTGGAAGATTTTTTGAGAATCGGTATCAAAAAAATCCGACAGGAAACCGATTACAAAGCAGCAATTCTCTATCAGGCATTGGCAAGTCATTCGATCATCAAACCCTTTGTTACCGATCCGGCTGCGCAATCGAAAACCGTTATAGTGGCAGATGCAGGTGAACATACTGCACGACTCAGCGAGTTTCTGGCAACGCGTGGTTTGTATGCAGGCGATGGCTACGGGCAATTAAAA
>JAJTHV010000176.1 GCA_021300095.1 Flammeovirgaceae bacterium
AGCCGCCCCCAATTACCGCGTTCAAGGTAAGTCCATTCGAACCGGCCACAGATTGCAAATTGCCATTCTCGCCGATAATTCGATCTTGATTTACCCGCCAAAGTTGCAAGGCACCAATATGGAAATTAAATCGCGATAAGCGGAAATTGCGCTCTACGCGAATCATGACATCATCACCTCTCATGAGACCATTCGAGGCATCATAAACCCGTACAGTGTTATAGTTCGTATGCCCAACCCATCGTTGAGCAGAAAATTGATTCGTGATTTGATTCAACGCGCGCTGATAGCCAACGGCAAACATCCAATGCTGCGTGATAAGTGAGGCTCCAAAGTTAATGTCATTAGATCCATAGCTTGTTTGTTGATACAAGGGCATCGGCAAGCCGTCACTCGAACTTTTGTCGGGTTGGCTCGTGTAGATTTTTACCCCGGCAGTGGCATTGAGTTGGAACTTTTCTCTTGCGATTATATTCTGCGACACGTTGATAAACAGATCGCCCCAACCTCGTGTGGTAGGCATGTTTCCTTGAATGATCGTGTAAGCAGGCAAGCGCAACTGTACATTCATTTTCCTTGTAATCCCTACGTTGGCATCTACAAAGGTAGAGTGAATCCAGTCGCCATATTTGGTAGTGCCGATATGCTGCGTCAGTTCAATTGAATTAAGGCGAATACGAAATATCTTTGAATAGAATTGATCAGGCTTTAATGCGCCCATGGTGCAAAACCCGGAATCGCTGCAGCCTTGAGAGTAACCTGCGATCGGAAGGAAAGCAAAAAGCCAAATAGCGATTCGTTTCATAATGGGGAAATTTACCTATAAACAAAAGCCGGTGGAAATAGTTGCCGGAATTGCTTGAAAATTGCCTCTTTACGAATTCTTTAACTTGCCTGCAATCAATTCGGCTGCATTGCCAAGGCCATACAAGTTTTGAGATATGGTAAATGCCTTTCCGTTCATTTGGTGATAGGCATTCAGAATCATCTCTTGATCAGCCCCGACTAGCTGATTCGCAGCAACTTCTATCAACTCTACCCATTCTGTCTGATCACGCAGCGTGATACAATATTTTTTAAAGAAAAAAGCTTCCTTTTGCAGACCTCCGCTATCGGTCATTACCAGACTACAATGTTTGAGCAGCATCAGCATATCAAAGTAGCCCAATGGCTCAACGATGTTCACATTTAGTTGGATATGAAGGGATTGGAGATAGCCTTTGGTGCGTGGGTGCAATGGCAAAATTACCGGGGTGCTCTTATGAATTTCATTCAGGGCTGCACAGATTGCTTTCAGGCGATTCGGGTCGTTGGTATTTTCGGCTCGGTGAATGGTGCACAATACAAAGTTTCCTGACGCTAGTTTAGCTTTATCCAAAATCGTAGCGACACGCTCCGCTTTGCTTTGATAATACAACACGGCATCATACATCACATCGCCCGGCATTTCAATCTGACAGTCGAAATTATCAAACCCTTCTTTTTGTAAGTTGTTGATGGCGGTTTGTGTCGGGCAGAAAAGGATTCGACTAATACGGTCGGTGAGGATGCGGTTTATTTCCTCCGGCATTTTCATTTCGAAGCTGCGTAAGCCGGCTTCCACGTGCGCAATAGGGATGTGCAATTTAGATGCTGCCAGTGCACCGGCAAGTGTTGAATTCGTATCGCCATATACCAATACATAATCCGGCTTTTCACTCAGCAGCACGGTTTCAATCTTTTCCAACATACGGCCCGTCATCGCTCCATGATTTAGACCGCTGATTTCCAGATTGTAGTGGGGTGCAGGTATTTCCATTTCATCGAAAAACACCTGACTCATATTGGCATCAAAGTGTTGACCGGTGTGCACGAGTATTTCATCAATTCCCATTTTCTGAAATTGACGCGATACCGTTGCGGCTTTTACAAATTGTGGACGAGCGCCTAAAATAGTTACAACCTTCATATTGATTGAAGCCAGTGATTCTTAATGGTGGAGTCGGTTAAACAAAAGCCGGAATCCCCGTGATCTGATTTCCCAAAATCAACAAGTGAATATCATGTGTTCCTTCATAGGTGACAACGGATTCCAAGTTCATCATGTGGCGCATAATCGGATACTCACCCGTAATGCCCATGCCACCGTGTATTTGTCTCGCCTCACGTGCAATTTCCAATGCTACTTGCACGCTGTTGCGCTTCGCCATCGAAATTTGAGGTGTGGTCGCCTTGCCTTCGTTCATCAACATACCCAGGCGCCAGTTGAGCAATTGTGCTTTCGTAATTTCAGTCAGCATTTCGCTGAGTTTCTTTTGTACTAATTGGAAAGACGCGATTGGCTTTCCGAATTGAATACGTTCGGCTGCATAGCGTCTGGCTGAATCGTAACAATCCATGGCAGCTCCAATGGCTCCCCAGGCTATTCCATAACGGGCAGAATCCAGACACATCATAGGCGCACCCAATCCATTTTTGCCGGGCAATAAATTTTCTTTCGGCACTTTTACATCGTGAAACACCAACTCACCGGTGGTGCTGGCGCGCAGGCTCCATTTGCCATGTGTTTCAGGTGTAGTAAATCCTGGCATACCGCGTTCGACAATTAATCCGTGAATTCTTCCGGCTTCGTTTTTCGCCCACACTACGGCTACATCGGCTTTCGGTGAATTGGAAATCCACATTTTGGCGCCATTGAGTAAATAATGGTCGCCCATATCTTTAAAGTTGGTCACCATGCCGCTCGGGTTGGAGCCATGATCCGGTTCGGTCAAACCAAAGCAGCCCAACCACTCGCCACTGGCCAGTTTGGGTAAGTATTTTTTGCGTTGCGCTTCACTTCCAAATTTGTAAATGGGATACATCACCAATGAGCCTTGCACTGAAGCAGTCGAGCGCATGCCCGAATCGCCCCGCTCAATTTCTTGCATGATAATTCCGTAGGAAATATAATCCAGACCACCACATCCATATTCTACCGGCAGGGTAGGACCAAACGCACCGATCTCCCCAAACTTCTTTACGATATCATATGGAAAGTAGGCGCGCTGTGCCCAATCTTCTACATACGGGCTGATTTCCTTTTTAACGAAATCGCGCACCGAGCTGCGAATCAGCTTATGCTCTTCGGTCAGTAAGTCATCAATCGCGTAGAAATCAGGTTGTTCGTAACGATCTTGCTTCAAAGATTTTTTGGCGATGGTTTCGGAAGTAGAAGAATGACTGGACATACGTTTTTTGGTTATTCTATTTGAAAGGTTCAAATTTACACACTTAATTCAATTCAATATCTAAAATCCAATTTTCCGACATGGAATTAAATCCCACCTTGGTAGATCAGGTAAAAAAGTTGCAACAGAAGTATGCGGTGATGGGGCAAGATTTGTCTTCTTATCTGGATGGATTGCTGCATGCCGATTACCTCACCTATTGGGATTACATCCATTTGGATACACTATTGAGTTTACAAAACCCAAAGACACAGTTTCCAGATGAAAAAATTTTCATTGTATATCATCAGATTACAGAACTCTATTTTAATCTGATCTTATGGGAAATTGAGCAAATTGCCCATCACGAATCGCTTACAGAAAAATTTTTTGTTGAACGATTGGATCGTATCGTGCGGTACTTTCAATTACTCGAGAATTCATTTGCTGTGATGGTAAATGGAATGGAACGGGAGCAATTCTTAAAATTCAGAATGTCATTGCTGCCGGCATCCGGATTTCAGTCAGCGCAATACCGGCTGATTGAACTTTGTTCAACGGACACGATCAATTTAGTGAATAGTGCGGAGCGCGAAGCGTTGGCCGAATACAGCGACATCGGTCAACAGATTGATAAGTTGTATTGGCGCAGTGGAGCCACCGAATTAGCCACCGGAAGCAAAACGCTTACCTTGCAACAATTTGAAGAGAAATACCTCAAGCTGTTTCGCGAAACCGGCATGAAGTACCGCAACAAGAATCTGTGGAAGCTGTATGAAACACATTTCAAAGGTTCTGCCGATGCCATCGCGCGCATGCGTGAATTTGATCAATTGGCCAATGTGTTGTGGCCGTTAGCGCACTTAAAATCAGCGGGTCATTATTTACACCGCGACCCGGAAGACATCAAAGCCACCGGAGGTACCAACTGGCAAAAATATTTGCCACCACGTTTTCAAAAGATTATCTTCTTTCCGGAGTTATGGTCGGCTGAAGAGAAGGCCGAATGGGGCAAAGCAGCCATTCTGAAACACTAGGGCTGCGATGCAATAATCATTACCTTTGCGAGGTGAAGAGACTTGCATTGATTCCCCTGATTTGCTTGCCCGTTCTTGCCTTGTCGCAGGGTGTTACGCGTTTCACCTATCACGATGCCGCCAAGAAAAACCTGAAAGAAGTGTACCAGGTACGCGATACCATTTCAAACCTACTTCAGGGGCGTTACATTTCTTATTTTCTTAACGGAAACATTGAATCCAAAGGCCAGTTTGTAAATAACGAAACCAC
>JAJTHV010000018.1 GCA_021300095.1 Flammeovirgaceae bacterium
AGTTTCATACCCCTTCGGTTGGATAATTCAAAAACCTGCAATGATTCCATAATCAGCGAAAGTAAGAATTGAACTCAGAATCTATACCGATGCTTGATCTTTTCTTCACATTATAGTTACTTTGTTAAACTAAAACACAATTCGTATGTCAAAAGGTCAAGACAAAAAAAAGGAAACCAAAAAGGAGCCTAAGAAAACAGCGGCAGAAAAGAAAGCCGAAAAGAAAGCAAGAAAAGACAATCCTAAATATTGATTTCCGAAACAAAACCCCTCCATTATTGAAGGGGTTTTGTTTTATGTTCACTTTTGTGACCCTAGGTTGTAAAGGAGTTATTGCGGTATTGTCTTTTCAGGTTTTAATCCTACCTTGAAAGACCAAAACCTACCTATCTTATGATTAAATTCATCATTCAAATCTTCAAACGATTTGCTTGGTTCAAGCGCTTTAATGCTAAAGTAACCTACGAATTGCTGGCAAAACACATTCCAGCCGAAGATTGGCATTTCATGAATTACGGCTATACCCCCAATAGCAACGAGCCTGTGCTTGACATTTCCGATGATCCAAAAGTTCAAAAATACTCGCTGCAGATGTACCACTATCTGGCTTCTAAGGCGGACCTGCAAGGAAAAAATGTATTGGAAGTGGGCAGCGGGCGTGGTGGTGGCGCACGGCATGTGGCCTCTTTTTTTAAACCCGCCAGTTACATCGGATTGGATATTGCCGCCAGCGCAGTGGAGTTGGCAAATAAAATCCATCAGGTACCAGGATTAAAGTTCATTGAAGGAAGTGCCGAAAAAATTCCTTTGGCCGACAATAGTATAGATGTGGTTCTCAATGTGGAATCATGCCATGGCTACGGCTGTGTAGATACCTTTTTAAAGGAAGTAAAGCGCGTACTCAAACCAGGTGGAAAGCTGCTGATGGTTGATTTCCGCAATAGTCCGGAAAACATGGCCATCTTTCAAGGGCAAATCAAAAATTCTGGGTTACACCAACTTTCACAGGAAGACATCACACCAAATGTAGTTCAGTCCATCGAAGCCGAAGACGCATCGAAAAAAGAGCGCATTCAGAAGTTGATTCCGGCACGTTGGCAAAAGCTCTTCAATGAATTTGCCGGAGTGGTAGGTTCTCGTTTTTACGAAACGCTGAAAAATGGTACCCGACCCTATTATCGGTTTGTGTTGGTAAAAAACTAGCTGTTTCACAACACTCTCCCCCAATCAAAATCGATACAAGCATCCCCAAGAAACCTTACTTCAGGAAGTATGTCCTGATGCTGATCCTTTTTTGTGTTTCGGGTTTCTCGCATTTGTATGCGAATACGTACGATTCTGCACGTGTTAAAGAGTATCAGAAAAAAATGGTGCAGTTCCGCTATACCAGGTATTTGGATAGTGTGCAGCATTACTTTTCGTTGGCTAAGCCCCTCGCACAAAATGCGCATGATTCGGTGGCCTTGTTCTGGATTCACAAAAACATGGGCGATGCCTACGAGCATCACCAGAACCTTGATTCCACATTGCACTATTACGAAATCTGCAGCTCGCTCATCCCAAAGGGCAACCACACGCTCACCTCATTTTTATTAGGCGATAAGGCCTATACCTATCAATTGTTATACGAGTATGAAAAAAGTACCGAGTTAAGTTTACAAGCGCTGGATGCCGCTTATCTGGCTGGCGATAGTACTATGGTGGCCAGCAACATGCTGAGCGTAGCCAGTGATTATTCATTTCTCAAAATGTTGCCGCAAGCATCCCGCTATTATCAAAAGGCCATTCAAACATCAGTGCGCAGCGGAAACTCAATTATGATCGAATATAGTTTGCGTGGCTATGGAAAATTTCTGGTAGATACGGAAGATTGGCGACAAGCTTATGCTTACTTAAAAAAGCGGAGAAGATGGCTTTAGCCAACAAAGATTCAATCTCGATGGCCTTCAGCTGGTTCCACTTGTCATCCTATTTTTGGAAAGCGCAACAAGTGGATAGCTGTTTTTACTTTGGCAAAATGGCCGAAAAGTTATGGGAGGCGCGTGTTGAAAAAATTGACCTTTCACATGTCTGTCAACATCTGGGAAAATGTTATTTGCAACTTAATCGGGTAAAAGAAGCAAGTCACTATTTACACAAAGCCGAAGGGTTGCTACTCAGTGATCCTTATTTTAATGAAACGTTGTTTTCCACACTTGCGGAACTATACATCAAAAATGGTAATACCGCCAAGGCTTATCACTACCTGGCAAAGGCGAAAGAACTATCGCAACAAATTCGCGAAAAAGAATCTTCGGCCAAGCTTGCCGGGCTACAGATACGGTATCAAACCGCACAAAAAGAGGCACTTCTCGAAAAGCAACGCGAGGAAACGGAACAAGCAAAAAACGAAGCTGTAAAAAGCATCTATCAGCGCAATACCATTCTGCTCATCACTATCGGGCTATTGCTGGTAGCCACGGTTGTTATTTTTTTGAACCGAAAAATCAACATCAAAAATCATCAATTGACGGTCACGAATTCCGCGCTGTTGCGAACCACCGAACAAAAAGAAACATTACTGAAAGAAGTGCACCATCGGGTAAAAAACAACTTAACCACACTCAAAAGTCTTTTCTATTTGCAAGCCAAATCTTCGCCTGATCAAAATGTGAAAGAAGCATTGATTGAATGCCAGCAGCAAATACATTCTATGGCATTGATTCATCAAAACATGTATGAGGCAACTGAAAATGAGCGCTTGGACTTTTTTCATTTTCTTCAACAGTTGATTACCGAATTGGAAATCACCAAGCGAACCACCGGTTTTCCGGTGCATATTACCTACCAAGGGCAAAGCATGGAGATGGATGTTTCTACAGCTCTCTTTCTAGGTCTGATGGTAAATGAACTTGCCACCAACTCTTTTAAACACGCATTTGTGGGTCGCGATCAAGGTGCTATTCATGTTGCTATCGAAAAAGCAAATCATTCATTCATACTAACCTTTATGGATGACGGAGTAGGCCTTACCCGACCATTCGATGCCTTGCAGGGAAATTTTGGATTCAAGCTACTCCACATCATGGCTGATCAGGTGCAAGGAACAATACGATACCAGCGAGAACAAAATCAATCTGTTTTTACTATTGAAGTACCCTATGAACAGCTTGCTTAATGTACTAGTGGTAGAGGATGAACTTCTCATTTCCGAAATGTTACGGGAAATGCTCAATGAACTAGGTCACCATGTGGTGGCCAGCGCGCGTTCTTACACCGAGGCATTGGCGCATTTAAAACAACATCCGACCATTAACCTAGCGCTTCTTGACATAAACTTAGGAACAGGAAAAAACGGAATGGATGTTGCGCAAGAAATAAAAACACAATACCCCATTCCTTTTATTTTTCTTACCTCGTATGCCGATAAAAAAACCATTCAGGAAGCCATCGCATTAAAGCCCGAAGCTTATCTGATCAAACCATTTTCGCAGCCAGACTTAATGGCCACACTCGAAATAGTAAAAGCCAGGAATGCACAGCATTCATACTTTACTTTTAAAAGCGGCTACCAAACCGTCAAACTGAATACTGCGGACATTTTGTGGTTAAAGACCGACAATGTGTATGTGGAGATCAAGACCCATAGTAAAACGTACCTTTTACGCAGTAGCTTGGAAAAATTACTTACCGAATTAAATGACCCTAATTTCGTTCGTGCCCACCGTTCGTATGCCGTCAATTTAAATCATGTCAATGCTGTTTCGAATCACCACATTCTGATTGGTCAGGAAAAAATACCACTGGCGCGCAATAGCTATGATGCATTCATGGCACGCTTTAAGTAGAGGAATCTCCGACCAAAGCTGACCTACTTCACCAATCGTTTACAAATTTCCGTCAAACTCAACATCAAATCGTAGCAGGCCTAGCGATTCTCTATCATTGTATGTCGATTCCTTTGAACGATAAAAGAAACACCTAGAGGATAATTAATCACACCACTATGTCCATCCCCATTTCTACCAAAATCAGCAACGTGATTTCGAATCTTTTCATCGGGTATGCCAAGCACCCGCAGTGCGGGCAAAAAATCTATAGCCCTTTCAGCAAAGAATTGCCCGGAAAATGTGCGCAATGTGGTGCCAAAATCTATGAGGCATGTCAGGCAGGGGCCCTGGATGCACCGAAACGCCCCGGCCGCTATTAGCCAGGAAACTCACAGCCAAGGCGATTTCTCATCAAAGGCG
>JAJTHV010000078.1 GCA_021300095.1 Flammeovirgaceae bacterium
AAATAAGTGACGTAGTGTTCCTCTGAATTGAAAACTAGCTCGCATGTAGTTAAGCAGGTAAAGAAAATAAAACGGTTAGGCCATTACCCTCTTTACTATTTAGGTTGATGGTCCCCCCCCCAGGTTTTTTATATGTGCCTTTACCAGATAAAGCCCCAAGCCTTTGCCTTCTGGTTGGGTGTGAAACCGTTGAAAGGGCTCGAATACCTTGGTGGCATATTTTTCAAAGTCAAAACCAAGTCCGTTATCTCGCACGATCCAATTGAAACGATCAGCTTCGGCCATTACACTAAGCTCGATTTGCAGGGGAACAGTTGGGGAGCAGTATTTTATTGAATTGGAAATCAAATTGGTTAAGATGCTGCTCAAATAGTTTGGAACTGTTTTTATAACTAACGCATCGATTTGGATGATGAAACTGCCTCCAATGGATTGCATTTCATTTGAAAAACTAGAAATTATCTTTTCTATAAAGGGCAGTAGCTCGATTGCTTCTTGTTTTTGTTTTGGGCCCTCACTCGCTAATAGAATTTCACCGATGTCGTGAATAATAGAATCCAAATCCTTGGTGGTAGCAATAAGTTTATCCAAAATCTCAACGTTATCTTCTGGTTTGGAACGGTCAAAAATATTTGCAAGACCTAGAATACGTGCGACAGGCCCACGCAAGTTATGAGCCGTTATAAAGCTAAATTGTTCAAGTTGATGAAATTGGGTTTTCAACACATCATTACTACTTGCTAATTCTAGGGTACGAGCGCTGACGGCTGCTTCTAATTCTAGATTATGTTGGGAAATCTGGCGACGAGACTGCGCTAGTTCTCTGTTTTGTGTTTCTAAAGTATCTCTCTGCGACTTGATCTCTTCTTGCTGCATAAGCAATTCCTCGTTTTGTCCAACAATTTCCTCTTTTTGTTCTTCAATCAAGAGGTTTCGTTGCAAAAGGATTCTGTTGGTAACGCTTAATCTTCGAGTTGCCGCCCCTACAATAAGAACCGTAATGGCCAAAATAGCGCTTAAGGCGATTATACCGTTTCTCTCAATTTTTTTTGAATCGATTTCACGTTTTTGTAGTTTGCTTTCAACTGCCAGAAGCTCATTTTCTTTTTTTTGTTTTTCCAGCAGGTATTTCGATTCAAGCTTTGCAATTGCTCTGATTTTTTCATCGCTAAGCAGCGAATCTTGTGAGGCTACATGGCGCTTCAAAAATTCGTATGCTTGTTTGTAGTTGCCTATGGCCGCATACGTTTTATCTAAGTATTCTTCTGCTTTACTAGCAAGTGCCGGTAGCTTATTTTCTTTTGCCAGTTGTAGCCCAAGTTGAAGCTTCTGAACCGCGTTTGTGAAGTCCTCTTATCGAAAAGATAATTCCCCATCTGTCACGTAGGTATAAGCGTATGCCATCGAGTTGTCCAGCTTTTTTGCTAGTTCATAGGCTTGCGCAAGGTATTTTTCGGACTCATTATATCTCTTCATTAGAAGTAACACCTTGCTCATGTCACATAGGGAAAGATAATTTTGCAATGAGCTGTTCGATTGTTCTCGAAGAGCTATCGTTTCTTTGAAAAAGAATAAAGCGGAGTCGTAATTTCCTCGGCTTAAATAGATGTGGCCGATTGATGAGATCGGTAATGCTAGTTGAGTAATATATCCATTTGCTCTTCCTACTCGGCTTGCTTTGATAAAATAGGATAGGGCTTTATTGGGTTCATTAATTTCATTATAAACTAGTCCGATATTTTGTAAGTTAGAGAACTCAATCTGAGTTCTTGTTCGATCCATTGGTAGCCCTTTTTCGCGATTTACGTTTAATACCTCAAAATAAATATCCAGCGCCTTTGAGTAATTACCCATTCGTTTATAGATGATCCCTACATTAGTCATGATTTGAATCCTCAGTTCTTCATTCTTTTGTTTTTTTAAGGTTGTTAATAGCTCGGAGTAGTTTTGTAGCGCACTGTCCAGTCTATTCTGAGTCAAGTATAGCGCGGCTCTATTGGCACGTGTTGCGTTTTCAAGTTTTCCATTTTTTGTTTTTCGGGCGAAGGCCATCGCTTTTACATAATTTGAAAGTGCGCTATCGGTCATCCCACCGCGGCTGTAAGCGTTTGCAAGTTGTAAATATATCTCGCCTTCTTCCTTTTCCCGATGCAGCTTTTTGGCTAGCCGAATCGCTCTCCGATTATACACAACACTTGAATCGACACTAACGTCTAAGTAGTAGCCGGCTATCCTACGAATCAGAACAAGGCGGAGGCTGTCGTCCGGGCGGTGAGACACGGCTACGAGGCTATCTAGATTTGGTTTTGATTGAGCATTTGGTTTTGATTGAGCAAAAGAAGTAACGAACCCAACGATTACTAGAAGGGATACGCAACAGAATCTACCAACATTTACAATGTATAAAATCACTAGGGTAAAGTTATAACAATACTGACAATAGCTATTTAACAATTGTTCAAAAATCCTTTAGAAACTTAAGCCATATTTCCCGAATTCCAACTGCGGTAGGATCAGGGAATTGCGTTTTAGGACTAATTGTTGAAAGATTCGTTCTAAATGGCGAACAACAAATAATTGCTCCAACTAGACTTTTGATATTAGTATTCAATCATTCTTTTAGAGTACTTTAGCATAAGCGAAAAGTAAGATGCTGGAGGCAATTTTCTTTATTCGCAGGATGTTTCGGGCAGAAACTGAAATAAAAATAGCTATAATAGC
>JAJTHV010000105.1 GCA_021300095.1 Flammeovirgaceae bacterium
ATTTTCCTTAATTTTTTCTTTCATCACTTGCTTTACTTCATTCATGTCGATGGTGGCACCGAGTTCTTTTTCCAAAGAGGTAACGACTTTGTCATCAATGCCGCATGGAACGATGTGATGAAAGTAGGATAGATCGGGAGATACATTGAGTGCGAGGCCGTGCATGGTTACCCAGCGGCTCGTTTTCACACCCATTGCACAAATTTTGCGTGCGTGTTTCATGCTGTCGAATCCAATCCATACGCCTGTCAAGCCGGGTATGCGACCCGCTGTGATTTGAAATGTCGCTAATGTTTGGATGACAGCTTCTTCCAGCAAACGCATGTATTGATGGATGTCGGTAAAGAAATTTTCAAGATCAATGATGGGATACACTACTAATTGACCGGGACCATGGTAGGTAATATCTCCTCCGCGATTGATCGGGAAGTAGCTGGCTTCTATGGTGTGGAGGTCTTCTTTTTTAACTAACAGGTTTTTTTCATCACCGCTTTTTCCGAGTGTGTACACGTGAGGGTGTTCGCAGAAGAGCAAGTAGTTGGAAGTGGGAACTTGTTCTGATTCCGCGAGATTTCGGTTTTGCTTTTTTATATCGAGGATTTGATTAAACAAATCAGTTTGGTAATCCCACGCTTGCTGATAGTCAATCAAGCCTAGATCGATGAAACGGGTTTGTTTGTTGATAGCGGTATTCAAAACTTCTTTTGCCTAGTAAAATTTTTGTCAATCACGGTTGTAGAGCCGGTAGGATCAAAACCATCTCTCATCAATAACTCTAAAATCATTTCACCTGATTGCGATGGTAGGCAAATGCAAAAACGGATTGCAGATCGTCCTTTTCAAGCGTTGGATAGTTTGATAAAACATCTTCTTCTCGCCAACCATTTGCAAACAGTCCTAGTAGAAACTCAACAGAGAGTCTGGTCCCTTTTACAATAGGTTTTCCTCCAAGAATATTCTTATCAGAAACTATTTTGTCTTTCCAATCCATAATTCTAAGATACTACGAAACCGAGCTAAAGTCAACTCACTTCAATTTCCCCAACTCTTCTTTCAGATAATCAATCGCTTCGACAGGATTTGCTTCTACGCCATTTTCTTTGGCGAGGTAATACGAAATCCAATCGGTTAAATGAATGAGGTAGTAGTACTGTTCCAATAACGAAGCGCCCTCACCAACAATATCAATGATCGGGTTTGATTTCTTTTCAAAAATCGGCCGGCAAATTTCCATTCGCTTTTCTACGCGTTCATGGTCGTGATCGGAGTAGAGGTAGATTACTTGTGCTTGATGCAAAATGTTTTCAGGAAACTGCCATCCCACAATTTCGTTGTGATTCATTTCCGGAAAAGTATTGACGTGTGCCAACTGCTTGGCATTTTCGTTGATTTGATTTTGGAAACGAAGTGCCATGGCTTTGAGGCGCTCATCGCAATAGATAATCGGAAATTTGCCTTTCAGTTTTTTAGCAATTAATTCTGCTTCCGACTGGATGGCTTTTTCTCCACGATTTAAATACTCGATAGCATTTTCTGTTTCTTTCATGAAGGCAGCGCCAATCAGGTTGGTGTGATAGAGTGCATACAGCAATGAAACCATCATATATCCCAAATTACCGCGCGGGCTTTTAGAACCTCCCGGAATTTGAATCCAAAACAAATTGTATTCTTTCGCAAGCTCTAACATTTTGCCACCCGATGTAATGCAAATGATGTGGGCGCGCTTCAACATTGCCTTATTAATAGCAGCCAATGTTTCTTCCGTATCGCCACTGTAAGAGCATGCGATGAACAATGTATGTGGGCTCACAAACTGCGGAATGTTGTAGCCTTTCGAAACGGTGATGGGTATGGGCACACGGCCAAAAGTTAATGACTCCACCAAATTGGCACCAATGCCGGAGCCGCCCATGCCGGTGATTAAGATATTTCGAATGTCGCTGCCCGGTCTTACCAGATCAACAGATTGACCGATCTTGAGTGCACTGGCTAGTTGCAGGGTAAAGCCTTCGATTAGTTTCTTCATTCTTTGTTCTTAACTTCGATTTTCAAAGGTAGATTATTTATTGTGAGCGATAAAATCGAAAAAGGGAAAGCAGGTGAAGATTTGGCTGCCCGATTTCTTCTGGAGAAGGGGTATCAGATTTTGGCACGAAACTATCGCTTCAAACGATCTGAGATTGATATAATCGCTCAGAAAGACAATTGCCTTGTTTTTGTAGAAGTAAAGTGGCGATCCACCGATGCTTTTGGTTATCCGGAAGAATTTGTCAACGAAAAGAAGGCTGCTAAGATTTTGGAAGGAGCCGATCAATATATCTACGAGGCGAACTGGAACGGAAACATTCGGTTTGATATTGTAGCCATCCGGCAGATCAATGGACAAACAGAAGTAGTGCAGATTGAAGATGCTTTTTATTAATTACTTGGAATAGATTTCCTTTCCCTTCTCGTCCCACTCTTTGCGCAGGTAGGGTTTAATATCTTTTTCGAATGGTTCTTTGGGGTAAGTAATGATGCGCTTCCGCTTTCCGTTAGGGTAGTTTTCAATCCAATCTCCAACCTTTACATTGAAGCGATATTCGCCACACACTGCTACCATACCATTTTCATGCAGCAGGTAATAGTACCCTTCTTTTTCTCCATACTCGATGGGCGTAATCTCTTTGATTTTTTTCCTTTCAGCAGGATCGTAGTAGGTAATGCGAGATTCTTTGGGCCAGCCTTTGTAATACTTTTCTTTATCTTCTAGTAAGTCTTGTTGATTATGGCGCATCCACCGGCCATGTTTGGTACCCATATAAAAAATACCTTCTTCAACTACTGTAGTACCAATCAGCTTTTTATAAGGTCCATGCAGCAACACGCCTTTGGTGGGGTCAAATTTTTCTACTCGTCTTACTTCGGCACGTTTGTAGTCGTAATAGTAAATGTCGCGAGCAAATGTGTTGGGTACAGCCGGTTTTTTTAGTTTATAAAATAGCTCCAGCGTTACGTTATTGCCATACCCTTTTCGGGCAAAACCCTTTTTAGTTTTAATGCCGTAGAAGACTTTTCTTTTTGGCTTTTTCTTTTTGGTAACGATTGGTTCCTCTTCTTTTTCCAGTTCTAACAGCGTAAATGGCCGGTCAGTATCAAATGTAAATTGCCCCTCTTGCACCTTGGGTTCGGTGCCTTGGGCAAGTAGCTCAGAGCTTAAGGCAACTACTAAAATGAAGATCGGTACACTTCGCATGGCAAACATTAACGAAAGTTACACAATATTATTTTCGATTTGAATTTTCAATTTTGAAAAACCCTTTGGCGTACCCATTTCACTGAAAGACCAAAAAAATGGGAGCCGAAATTTTCGGCTCCCATTTTAATTTTAGTGACCAACAAATTATCCCACCAATTCCACACTGCGCTTGATAAAGGCAGTGAGGTCGGCACCTGTCAACATGCTTTGTGAAAGCAAGCCAAGGTCATACGCCTGCTTGGCTAGTTTACCTTTTTGATCTTCACTTTCCGCTTTCAAGATACGTTGCACAATAGGATGATTGCCATTCACGGCTACATTGTAATTGTCGGGCATGCTTCCCATAAAGCTCATACCACCGCCACCACCGGTGCGTGCCATATCTTTCATTCTGCGCATCCACTCACTCATGGTAATGGTTACCGGCATATCGTCTGGCGACAATGATTCAATGGCCACACTCATGGCTTTGTTGTTAATGGCTTTTTCAAAAATGCCTTTCACCTGCTCTTCTTCTTCTTTGCTCAATACACTGGCCACTGCATCTGATTTTACAATCAGTTTGTCAATGATTTCACTATCTACCCGCTTGAGTTGAGTTTTCTCCAACTTCTGCTCCAGGTGGCCAATAAAGTGACTATCTAAAACGCCATCCAATAACAGTACATCATACGCTTTAGCTTTTGCACTTTGAATGAATGCATCTTGCTTGCCTTTGTTGTTGGTGTAGAGATAAATAACTTGCTCGTCTTTATCGGTTTGATTCGGTTTTACTTTATCCGCATATTCATTCAAAGTGAAATACTGTCCGTCTACGTTTTTGAGAAGCGCAAACTCTTTGGCTTTCTCAGCGAATTTCTCATCACTGATCATGCCGTAGCGCACAAACACGCTGATGTCGTCCCATTTCTTTTCAAATTCCTTGCGGTCTTTGTTGAACATATCCAACAACTTATCGGCTACTTTTTTAGTGATGTGCGAGCTGATCTTCTTCACATTCGCATCACTTTGCAAATAACTCCGTGAAACGTTGAGCGGAATATCGGGTGAATCGAGTACACCATGTAACAGCATCAGAAAATCAGGAACCACATCTTTTACTTCATCAGTGATGAATACCTGACGGGAATACAGTTGTATTTTGTTGCGTTGAATTTCAAAATCGTTTTTGATTTTTGGGAAATACAAAACGCCTGTGAGGTTGAAAGGATAATCTACATTCAAGTGAATCCAGAAGAGCGGATCTTCAGTGAATGGATACAATTCCTTGTAAAAGTTGATGTAATCTTCGTCTTTTAATTCGAGGGGGGCTTTGGCCCAAATGGGTGAAGTATTATTGATGATACGATCGGTAGTGACCGTTTTATATTTAGGCTTATTGTCGCTATCTACACCGTCTTCAACGCTTTCATCTTTCGTGCCGAACTTAATTTCGACTGGTAAAAATTTGCAGTACTTATCGAGAATGCCTTTTAAGCGGAATTCCTCCAAAAACTCTTCAGAGTCTTTGTTAACATGCAAAATCACATCGGTACCACGTGTTTCTTTGGTGGCTTCGGTCAACTCAAATTCGGTAGAGCCATCGCATATCCATCGTGCCGCTTCGCTGCCTTCTTTGAATGATTTCGATACTACTTCAACCTTATCAGACACCATAAAGGCGGAGTAGAAGCCCAAGCCAAACTTTCCAATAATGTCTTTGGCATCGGTTTTATCTTTGAATTTCTCTACGAATTCCGCTGCTCCGGAAAACGCAATCTGGTTGATGTATTTTTTGATTTCCTCGGCAGTCATGCCAAGGCCTTTGTCACTTACGGTAATGGTTTTAGCTTCTTTATCGAAGCTCACTTCAATTTTGAGATCACCCAATTCGCCATTGAATTCGCCCAAGGCTGCCAACTTCTTCAGTTTTTGAGTAGCGTCTACGGCATTGCTCACCAATTCACGCAAAAAGATTTCGTGATCGGAATAGAGAAATTTCTTGATGATCGGAAAAATATTCTCGGTATGAATCGAGATAGTACCTTTTTCTGCCATAATGGTTCAAATTTTGGGTTAGAATGATTGCATCTATTCTACACAATGATTGTTCCAAAAGGGAAAAGTGTCAGGTTGTCAGAAAAATACTATCGATGTGAGGGCATGTGATTGTCCAGAAAATTATCAGCTGCCTTGTTCCATGCATCCAAAGCGTCACTTCGCTTTTTGTTGAGTTCGGTATTCACCTGATTGTATTTCGTTACGGCAGCGTTAAAATCTGCTACCAGTTTGTTAAAGGCATCCACATCTTGTTGGGTACGGTCAGCCTGCTTTTTTGATTCCAAAGCTTTTTTGCGCTTTTCGATGTTGTCATTTTTCAGTAAAAAGTCGGGGAGTTCGGAGCTTTTGCTTGCTTCATGCTTGTAAAACTCAAGCATTCGTTCGCAGGCCACTTTTAATGTTTTGTCGCCTTTGTAGGTGGATATAGGGCTCATGTTTTTCAATCCTTCAGTGCTACTGGCGAATAGTGCATTTTTAGTTTGCTCCATGGCGTTGACATCTCCCTTTTTCAAAGCATCCATCCAATAGACCTCATCTTTATAACTCTTAAAGAAGATGAGGTAAATGCGATTGTAATATTTATAAACAGCACTTGCTTCTTCCATTTTTTTGGAAAGTTTGGAAGAGGACTCAATCAAACGAATTTTATTTTTTGCTGCGAATGCTTCGAATTCTTTATCAAAGATTAAGTAGGCCTTATCGGCACGTTCGTTGGCTTTTTCCTTGGCCAACATAAAAGCCTCCATCGCATCGTAGGATTGTTCCGCAATTTCTTCCATGTTCACAATCTTCGCGTAATCTTCATTTAAAAGAGCTGAAGTGATTTGAAAATAAGCAAGTGCAGAATCGCGTAAGGCAGGATCTCCGTTAAATGGCTTTAGCTTGCGCATGTTGGTAACCGCTTGCTTAATGGTTTGCATCAACTCCAATCGTTTCTTTTCAACCTTGCGAGCGCTTTTATTGTGAGACGTGGCACTGCTATAGGCCATCATATCATTCGAAATCAATTTACACTGTTCACCTACATAGCCTAAGTATTCGGTAGCGACCGTCATATTTTGAGCTTGTGATAGGTGGATAAATGAAATGAATGTAAATACGAAAATAAAAACAGCTCGCATAATGTATTATGGTTTTGTAAGTGATAGATAATTCAGTATGATTTGAAAAGCTTCTTCAATATAGGCACTGCGCTCAATATCCTTGAGTAACTCTTGACTCGCCATGTTTCGGTTTTCATCCAACCCTAGCAAAGCCCCATCAAATTTATTTTGCATGACACGATATAAAGGTTTAGTGCTGGCACTTTTTGTTTCATCAAGCTGCTTGACATGCGCTTGCGATGCAAGATGATGCTGAATGTATGCGTTGATTTCTAACAATTGAGGCGCTTGATAGAAGTTTTGGAAATCACGCAATTGCTTGAACCAAGCCGAATTTTGGATACGCTCTTCGCTTCGGTTTTTCAAAGGTGCAACTGTTGGTTTTGTCAGTGGGGTGTAATATACTTTCTTAATTACCGAATCACTGGGTAACGCATGGCGATTAGTGCGCTCACTGATTTGCAAAATGCTGTAGAAGTCGGGCAGATATATATCCGGCTGCACACCTTTACGCTGGTGACTTTTACCGGTGATCCGATAGGCTTTAGAAAGAGTAATTTTTACAAAACCTAAAGAGTCTTTTCCCTGAATTAAAGGAAAAACATTTTGCGCGGTAGCTTTTCCGTAAGAAGTGCTGCCCACCACCAATGCTCTGTTGTAATCCTGCAATGCAGCTGTCGTAATTTCGGATGCAGAAGCACTAAACCCATTAATCAAGATGACCAGCGGTCCATCATAGGCTAAGCCCTTGTGAATATCCTTTAAAGAAATGATTTGCCCATCTTTTGATTTGGAGAGCGCCATAGGCCCAACGTCAATAAATATTCCTGCCAATTCAATCGCCTCTTGTACGGACCCTCCACCATTGAATCGTAAGTCGAGGATGAGTCCTTGAATGTTCTCTTTTTTTAGTTTAATGATTTCTTTGGCAACATCACTCGCACAACTTTGCCCTTCACCACCCCAATCCGAATAGAAGCCGGGCAATGAGATGTAACCAACTGATTTTTCGCCTTTGAGCAAAAGGCTTTGCACATTGCTTTCGATGGATTCGCGCTTTTCTTTGTGCAACAATACTTCAACGGAGCTGCCATCCGCTTTCTTAAAAGTAAAAGTTCCGGAAAGCCTATCTGCTGAATTTATTTTTCCTTCAAATTCATTGTCATCAAAATCCAATGGATTAGAAACTTCTCCATTGGGCCAAGACACTGATATAATGGCATCTCCTTTATTGATCAGATGACTGTTCCAGGCAGGCCCACCCGGAGCTAGCCGGTCGACAACAATTTCTCCCAACGCGTTTTCATCCAGATCAAATCCAAAGGAGTAGGCTGACGATGAGAGTGAACTTTCAAAATCTTTTATTTCGCTTAGTGTAAAATAGTTGGTATGCGGGTCGAACGAGATAGCGATGGATTTGAGTAGCACATTGGCAACAAACTCTTTGGGTGAAACACTGCCGCGAAGTAATCGATTAAGTTTGGCCAACGTTTTATCACGCACTTTTTCGCGAGACACTTTTTCTACTGCCATCCAGTCTTTCACTGTCATTGCTTTGGCAGTCTGCGCCATCCGCGAAAGCGTAGATGACTTGAGCCAAATTTCCCAATCCCTTTCCAATTCGCTGAGAGTTGTTTCGTGCTCCGTAGTTTGATTCACTGAAAAGTACAAACTGTCTTTTTTGGAATAGTCAAAGGGCTTAGCTGTTTTGAGGGTAACAATTCGCACAGCATCCGTTAACCTTTTCTGATACACTTGCGTGGCCTTGTCAATAAACTCGCAGCTATTGTTTTTAGTCGGATCATTCAGGTGCAACGGGAGTGCACTTATCTCTCTTACATCGGATTCCAGAAAATACAAGCCATCCGGATCAAGGATTTCTACTACTTCATTGATTACACGTGCATGAAATTTTTCATCGATCGGTGGAGGACTAAAATGCTCCGCCTTGATTTTGTTCACTAAAAGATGTGGCGTGGTGCACGAGTTTCCGGTTTGACTAAACGACACGCCAAACCATAATAGAAAAAACAAAGTAAATAGAGCGCGCTTCAAGAATGAAAATCGGTTTTTGTAAAAATAACACCCGAATGGGAATATCGGATGCCTGAATGATTATAAAAAGAGAAGCCCTCCGGTTGAGAGGGCTTCATTAAAAAGGTCTTGGTTCAGAATTAATCCCCCGCCAATGCCGGAGTGCTTTTTTCTTGCGCTAACTCAATCTCTTCGCCATCCGGATTCAAGAATTTGTATTCGGTAATGGCTAAAGAAGAATCTTTGATCAACTCCACCGGGCGCTTGTATTTGAAATACCACTTCATGCGCTTGGAGATAAATCCTTTCGTATAGTATGCAAACAAGAAAGGGTGTAATGCCAACACCAATTTTTTCTCGTTTTGGTTTTCGAAGAGATAGCGCACATGCTCTTCAATTTTATCGGTCACCAAAATAGAAGCTTCAATCTTGCCACTGCCATTGCAAGTAGGGCACACTTCTTTAGTAGCGATGTTCATTTGCGGGCGCACACGCTCGCGGGTGATTTGCATCAAACCAAATTTGGAAAGCGGCAGAATAGTGTGCTTCGCCTTATCGCTTTCCATCTCTTCTTTCACTTTGTTGTAGATGAGCTTCTTATTGTCGATGCCACGCATGTCAATGAAATCCACTACAATGATGCCACCCATATCGCGTAAGCGAAACTGACGCGCCACTTCTTTGGCGGCTTCGAGGTTTACAGAAAGAGCAGTGGTTTCCTGACTTTCTTCGCGATTGGATTTATTTCCGCTGTTTACGTCAATGACATGCAATGCTTCGGTGTGCTCAATGATCAGGTAGCCGCCACCTTTCAAACTCACCGTTTGGCCGAAGGCTGATTTGATTTGCTTTTCAACACCAAAGTGCTCGAAAATTTTGGCCTTGCCGGTGTAGAGTTTTACAATTTTCTCTTTATCAGGAGCGATGTTGTGAATGTAGCTCTTTACTTCATCGTAGATCTTCTTGTCATCTACCATCACGTTGTCAAACGATTCGTTCAACACATCGCGCAAGATGGAGGATGTTTTACTGAGTTCTCCGATGATTTTATCGCGCGGGTTGCCATCGACCATGCGGGTCATGCCATCTTCCCACATTTTCACCAGGCTGCGCATATCTTTGTCGAGCTCGGCTACTTCTTTGCCTTCGGCAACGGTGCGTATGATCACACCAAAATTTTCAGGTTTGATAGATTGAATGAGGCGCTGCAAACGCTTACGCTCTTCGCTGCTGGCAATCCGTTTTGAAATGCTCACCCCGGATGAGAAGGGTACCAAAACCAGGTATCGCCCGGCTAGGGATAACTCGCACGAAAGTCGCGGCCCTTTTGTAGAAATGGGCTCTTTCACCACTTGCACCGGAATGAGTAGATTTTTGGTAAGCTGCTGGCCTATTTTGCCATGCTTGTCAATATCTTTCTCCAGTTGAAACTTATCCAGTTTCCCACCGGTGATTTTCTTTGAACGAACAAGTTTGGTGAATTTTTGAAGGGACCCAAACTGCGCACCTAAATCGAGGTAATGAAGAAAGGCATCTTTCTCAAAACCAATATCGATAAATGCAGCGTTGAGACCCGGCACTATTTTTTTAACAGTGCCTAGGTAAATATCACCAACTACAAACTTGCTTCCGTTGGTTTCTTCATGAAACTCGGCAAGTTGCTTGTCCTTTAAAAGGGCTATGCGACATCCGTCCTGAGTAGCACTAATGATTAGTTCGTTACTCAAAACTTAAAAAATTGGATGTTGAAAATAATAGGACTACTTCTGTTGAAAGAGCGCTGAAACAATGCAACGCCCTTTGAATAAGAGGGGCACCAGGCCCCTGCTTACTATTTCTTCTTATGACGGTTTTTTCTCAAACGCTTTTTACGTTTGTGAGTAGCCATTTTGTGCTTCTTTCTTTTCTTACCACTTGGCATAATGCTTTTTGGTTTAGGCTCATCGTTCTACTTTGTGTAGAATCTCTCTTTGGGAGAGTGACGAGCGATGGTTTAACATTTATTTTACTTTTAACTCTTGCAGATAAGAATCTGCAGTGGATTGTACTGCGGGATCATTATCTAACTTTTTTACTTTTTCAAATTGGGCTTTCGCCTTTTCATTCTTTCCTGCATTCATATAAGCTACGCCTAACAATAGCTGACCTTGCACATGATTGGGGTTTACTTCAATCAAATCATTCAGCCTTTCGATGGCCCGGTCGTATTGCCCCGACTGCATGGAGAGCATACCCAAATTATAAAGCGCGAACTCATTTTTGGGATCCTCGGATAACACATCACGAATTTTCTGAATTCCTTGCATGGGAGATGAACTCAGGTACGTCATGGCCATTTTTATCCTTGCTTCGTAGTTTTTTGGATTGCCTTCAATGGCTTTCCCTAAAAATTCCTGCGCTTTCAATGCCATGGCTTGTTGCTTTTCGGCACCCATCGCGAAGGTGTAGGCTTCGTAAAAACTATTGCCTGCCTTCAGGAAACTTTCGCTTGTTTTAAAGAACGTTGCTGATTGCTCGGCATACCAGGCAGCACTGTCAAATTGACCCGCTTGCGTGTATAGGCTTCGCAAAGAGTCGGCAAAGATAGCATTTTTTTGATTCGTTGAACCCTGTAAGTATTGGGTTCTCAAGCTTTTGATGGCGTTGCTTAAAGCAACAGGTACATCGCTGTGACCTTTGGATGGGATGGTTTTGCCCGCTTTGACAGAATCGGTAGCCGCTAATTGGTTTTCATTTTCTACCACCGCTTTGGGTAGCATAAAAATGAGCCAGATAATAAGGGCACTGACTATAATAAGAATGAGGCGAGTCTTCAGCATAAGTGGTGGCAAGATGCCCGCTTACCAAAGCAAGCGGCACCCAAAAAATTAACCATTTTCTTCCATCTCGTTGGTATCGTCATGCGCCATGCTCTCAGCCATCTGCTTTACTTTATCGCTATTCTTGATTTTGTTCACAAAAATTTTGGCGGGCTTAAAGCTGGGGATGTAATGCTCATCGATTACAATAGCTGTATTGCGTGAAATATTGCGTGCAATTTTTTTCTTTCTCTTTTTATTGATGAAGCTGCCAAATCCACGCACATAAATATTATGACCGGAGGCCATGTTGTTCTTTACAATATTAAAGAACGCTTCAACAGAAGCTGATACATCAGCTTTATCGATTCCGGTTTTATCAGCAATTTGATTGATTACGTCAGCTTTCGTCACAAGAGTAGAGTTTTAGTTCTAAATTTTTTGGGATGGCAAATTTATAAGCAGTTCGTTCAATTCCAAAATTAATTTACTGACTATCAACAATGTGAACACTTAAAACACGCCAAAGAGTTGATTGATTTGGTTGAAAGCGGTTTTTTTTGGTTTTAAAATTATTGTGCACTTCTTTACCGGTTGTGAACCACAATCTTGTTCAGCATGCGCGCAGAAGGCCATTTCTTGGTTTACTTTGTTATTAAACTATGATTCAACCTTCGGCTTTCGCGCAAAAAATAATTGGCTGGTATATGGACCACAAACGACCATTGCCTTGGCGCGAAACAACTGACCCTTATAAAATTTGGCTTTCGGAGATTATTTTGCAACAAACCCGTGTGGCGCAGGGCCTTCCTTACTACGAACGATTTGTTAAAACCTATCCGACCGTAGAAGCATTGGCGGCAGCACCTCAGCAAAATGTGCTGCGGTTGTGGCAAGGGCTGGGTTATTATTCGCGCGCACGCAATTTGCATACCTGTGCAAAACAGATTGTTGAAATGTATCGAGCGTCTTTTCCAACCAGCTTTAACGAACTACAAAAATTACCGGGGGTAGGCCCCTACACAGCTGCAGCCATTGCATCGATTGCTTTCAAAGAATCGGTAGCAGTGGTAGATGGCAATGTATATCGGGTGTTAGCGCGAGTATTTGGCATTGAAACGGATACCGCCAGCACAGAAGGTAAAAAATATTTTTTTGAAAAGGCCAACCAATTAGTGCCGGCAAAAGATCCTGACTTATTTAATCAGGCCATGATGGAGTTTGGTGCGCTGCATTGCTTGCCGCAAAATCCTAAATGCGATGACTGTATTTTTTCTAGCATGTGCATAGCTCGAAAACACGAGTTACAAAACGTGCTGCCCGTCAAATCAAAAAAAACAAAAATCAAGAAGCGGTATTTCTACTACTTCGACATCCGGTTTAAGAACAAGCGGTTGATGAAGCAGCGAACCGCTAAAGACATTTGGCAAGGCTTGTATGATTTTTATCTGATTGAAAAAAAGAGAGCTGTAAAATCGACTGATCTCCTGCTGGAAGAAAAGAGTACCGTGTCAGCTCATTTGCCGGCTAAACTGCCTCCCGCTATCAAACATTTACTTTCCCATCAGCAGTTGTTTATTCATCTCATGGCCGTCAACTTAAAATCCGAAAAAGAATTTTTACGTGCTGCAAGGCAGCTTGGACTGCAGATTTTTTCGAAAAAACACGTGGAGCAAATTCCAAAACCGATTGTGATAGAGAAATATTTCAAGAGTACTGAATGAACAGCAAAAGAAACGATCGGAAAACGGAATAACCCCTCAAAAATCAAGGAATAGCGCTAAAATCTGCCCTTTCAATTATACGCACTCCTTCCCTGAATTTTTGGTATTTTTGCAATCCAACTAAAGGAGAACATAATTATGTCAGGTGTAAACAAAGTGATACTCGTAGGTAGATTAGGAAAAGAACCGGAAGTACGAAATCTGGAAAATGGGGCTACCGTAGCCAATTTTACCATGGCAACTAGCGAAACATATAAAGACAAAACGACAGGCGAGCGCAAAGAAATCACCGAATGGCACAACGTAGTGTTATGGCGCGGCCTAGCCGATATTGCTGCTAAGTATTTGCACAAAGGCGATCAGGTTTATATTGAAGGAAAGTTGCGTACACGCAGTTGGGAAAAAGAAGGGGTTACTCGCTATACCACCGAAATTGTTGGTGATAACATGACCATGCTGAGCAGCAAGCCCGGTGGAGGCAATAATTCCGAAAGATCTACAACTTCATCACCGGCAAGTCAGGCGGCCCCGAGTGATTTTGGTGCTGCTCCACATGCCACAGATGATCTGCCCTTTTAGATCCGCATTAACACTCTAAAAATTGGAAACAGATAGTTTGTTCATGTCGTTGGGATTTGTTTTTTCGGAAATACATTTCGAAATCAATTACTTCTATACCATTAGTTTTTTAGCAATTGCCGTTCTGCTTTTTATGTCGGCTATGATTTCGGCATCCGAAGTGGCCTTCTTTTCATTAAAAGCAGATGATTTTGAGCGCTGCCGCGAATCAGACGATCCGGCTGATAAGAATATCGTGCAATTACTCAAGAAGCCGCGCCTATTACTAGCCACTATTCTCATCATGAATAATTTTGTGAATGTAGGCGTTGTTACCATCTCCACTTTTTTAATGTGGGAAATGGCCGGCACACGTAAGCCCACCGAAACCGTTGTGGGTTTAGTAACATTTGGTGCTACGTTTGCCATTACGTTCTTTGGCGAAATCATTCCGAAAGTATATGCCACCCGCCACAACTGGACGTTTGCCAGACGCATGGGTGGCACGTGGTTAATGCTCGAAAAAGTTTGGCACTTGATATCCTATTTGTTACTGAGCATGAGTAATGTGATCGAGCGCAGAATTGAAAAGAAGGGCTACAGCACCACGGTGGATGAATTGAATCAGGCGCTCGACTTGACTACTGAAAACAATGAAACAACGGCCGAAGAAAAAGACATTCTTAAAAGCATTGTAAACTTTGGCACGTTGGCCGTGAAGCGGGTAATGAAGTCGCGCATGGATATTTCTGCCGTTGATGTGGATCTGAATTTTAAAGAATTAATGGAGCAAGTGAATAAATCAGGCTTCTCACGTATTCCGGTCTACAAAGAAACACTCGATCATATCGAGGGAATTCTATACATCAAAGACTTGCTGCCCTACTTGGAAGAAAGCGAGAATTTCAAATGGCAAAAGCTTCTTCGCCCAGGTTATTTTGTACCTGAAACAAAAAAACTCGACTCGCTCCTGAAAGATTTTCAAAGCAAGCGCGTGCATATGGCGGTGGTGGTCGATGAATACGGAGGCACTTCCGGCTTGGTAACATTGGAAGATTTAATAGAAGAGATTATTGGCGAAATAAACGATGAGTTTGACGAAGTCAATTTGGGCTACCAAAAAATTGATGATCGCACGTTTGTGGTTGAAGGAAAAACATTGGTGCACGACATGTGCAAAGCTCTGGAAGTGGAGGCTACTATTTTTGATGATGTGAAAGGAGAGAGCGAATCAGTGGGTGGTTTGATTTTAGAATTACATGGGTCATTGCCCAAAGTAGGCGAGCAGATTCGATTTGATCGTTTTACTTTTACTATCCTAACGGCCGATCAAAAGAAAATTAATCGCGTGCGCGTAAACATGGCAGATGAAAGTGAAAAAGACGAAGATTAAGAATATTTGTTTTGTGCTGCTGCTCCCCGCGATGGGTTTGTTTGTGACGAGTTGCACCACCAACTATCAACCGAAGCCCAAGGGATATAATCGCCTGATATTGCCGGAAGCAAAATACCAATCCTTGCCGGATAGCCTGCCATATCGATTTGAATATTCTACTTCAGCTAAGCTCATGCGCGATACTTCGTGGATTAGTGAAAAGCATTGGGTAGAAATTTATTACCCCACGTTAAAAGCCAACATCCACATTACATACAAGCAATTGCTGAACAAAGAAGAGCTACTGAAAGAATTCTTAGACGATGCCTACAACCTCACCAGCAAGCAGCAAATCAAAGCGTATGGCATTGACGAAGTGAAGATGGTAACACCACTTGGAAAAACGGCTCTTATCGCAGAGATCAGTGGCGAAGTGCCCAGTCAGTTTCAATTCACTATGACCGATTCTTCGAAAAACTTTTTGCGTGGAGCGTTGTATTTCAATGCCAAAGTGCACAATGACTCCCTTGCTCCGGCCATCGACTTCATGAAAAAGGAAGTGATGCACCTGATCAATACGCTGGAGTGGAGGAAGAGTAATTCGGTGATTCGGTAATTCGATGATTAGCTAATTTGAAAATTCGGTGATTTGAAAATCCTCAATTATTACTAGTAGTTTTTTGTAAATTTGATAGATGGCAGCGATCACGAAGGAAAAATTGATAGAAACGATTAAGGATCTTCCTGAAACCTTTTCATTAGAAGATCTTTTCGAGCGACTGATTTTTTTGCAAAAAATTGAGTCTGGAATAGAGCAGTCAAAATCCGATCAGGTTCTTTCAACAGCAGATGCCCGGGCGAAACTTAGTCAATGGCTACTGAAGTAAAATGGACACCTCAATCGCTGGAGGACATCGATAACATTGCCAGTTTTATTGCCAAAGATTCTCTTTACTATGCTAAAGTTCAAACGGAGAGATTCTTCGAACGGGTTAAAGTTTTAGAACAATACCCGGAGTTCGGTTCAATCGTTCCTGAATTAGCCATTTCTACTATTCGACAAGTAAATGAAGGAAGATATCGAATTATTTATCGAATCGTTACCCCTCAACGAATTGATATTTTAACAGTCCATCACAAAAGCAGATTGTTGACGAGTAACCCACTTTTTAGTGAATAACAATATCTTAATTTGCACACAGCCAAATTAAAATGTCTTTCTTCGATACTTCACTGGAATTCTTAAAAGGCGTAGGGCCGCAGCGCGCAACTTTGCTTCAAAAAGAATTGAAGCTGTTTACCTTTGGCGATTTAATTCAGCATTATCCGTTCCGCTACGAAGACCGTACCCGCTTCTATTCCTTACGGGAAGTCAATGAACTGATGCCATTCATTCAGGTAAAAGGAAAAATCACCGACATCGAATTGATTGGCGATAAATTCAAACGCAGACTGGTAGCTTACTTTACAGATGGCGAAGGCGAAATTGAGTTAGTTTGGTTTCAAGGCATCAATTGGGTGATGCAGAAAGTGAAACCCAATGTGGATTATGTAGTATTTGGCAAACCTTCGCGCTACGGCAGCAAACTATCCATGGCACATCCGGAAATAGATGTGCTCACCGAAAAAAGTGAGAAAGGTGGCTATCTGCAGCCGGTCTATCCACTTACCGACAAATTGCGCAATCGCTACATCGATAATAAGTTTATTATCAAACTGCAGCAAGATCTGCTGAAGGCGGCAATCTCACACATTCGCGAAACTTTGCCGGCTTCCATTGTACAACAACAAAATTAATCGGCAAAAAAGAAGCGATCATCAACATTCACTTTCCGCGCAACAACGAGTGGCTGCTGAGTGCCCAGCGCAGACTGAAGTTTGAAGAATTGTTTTTTATTCAACTACAGCTAATCAAGTTAAAGCTGGTTCGTCAAGGTAAATTCAAAGGAATCGTTTTTAGCGACACCGCTATCCTCACCAAATTCTATAAAGAACATTTGCCATTCGATCTTACCAACGCACAGAAAAAAGTCGTTCGCGAAATATATACCGATATGAAGTCGGGCAAGCAGATGAACCGCTTATTGCAAGGCGATGTGGGTAGCGGCAAAACCATTGTAGCTTTTATCTCTATTTTACTTGCCATCGGTGGCGATGCACAGGCTGCCCTGATGGCTCCCACTGAAATTTTAGCGCAGCAACATTATGCCAACCTTAAAAAGTATGCAGACAAAATGGATATTCCCATTGCCCTGCTTACCGGTTCAGTAAAGAAAAGCGCGCGCAAACCCATTCACGAGCAATTGGTGGAGGGCACATTGAAAATACTAATCGGCACCCATGCATTGCTGGAGGAAGAAGTGAAGTTTAAAAAACTGGGGCTCGCCATAATTGATGAGCAACATCGCTTTGGAGTAGCACAACGCTCTAAACTGTGGCAGAAAAATGCCGATTTCTACCCGCATGTATTGGTGATGACAGCTACACCAATCCCTCGCACGCTTGCCATGACTCTCTATGGCGATTTGGAAATTTCAGTGATTGACGAATTGCCGAAAGGTCGCAAGCCGATCAAAACCACACATCGTTTTGATTCACACCGGTTGCAGGTAAATGGATTTATCAAAACACAACTAGAGGTGGGGCGTCAGATTTATATGGTGTATCCGCTCATTGAGGAATCTGAGAAGCTGGATCTGAAACATCTCATGGATGGCTATGAAAGTATTGCACGCGCGTTTCCCGATGTGCCGATCAGCATTGTGCACGGGCAAATGAAACCAGAAGCGAAAGATTACGAGATGGCGCGTTTTGTAAAAGGCGAAACCAAAATCATGGTAGCTACCACTGTGATCGAAGTAGGCGTAGATGTGCCCAACGCTTCGGTAATGGTGATTGAAAGCGCACAACGATTTGGGCTGTCCCAAATGCATCAATTGCGTGGACGTGTCGGTCGTGGAGCTGAGCAGTCGTATTGTATTTTAATGACCGATCATAAACTGAGTGCCGAATCCAAGACTCGCATTGAAACTATGGTGCGAACCAACAACGGATTTGAAATTGCGGAGACTGACCTGAAGCTGCGAGGTCCGGGTGATTTGATGGGGACTCAGCAGAGTGGCGCGCTGGATTTGCTGATTGCAGACTTGGGTAAAGATGGCGAGCTGCTGCAACAGGCCCGTGAGGCCGCCCAATTGGTGTTAGAAAAAGACCCACTGCTTCAACAGCCCGAAAATCATTTGATTCTACAACAAATCGAGTCGATCAAAAAGGCAGCTGTTAATTGGAGTCGGATAAGCTAGCAAATCATTATTTTTGGGAAATTCTTCCCCAATGATCTCCCGCGTTTTTCTAGTGCTCGCGTTGATGCACTTTAGCTTACTATTGACCGCGCAAGTCGGCAATTCATTTCTCACCCATTATTCACCCCGCGATGAACGCATCGATTACCGCAGTATGGGCATGGTGCAAGATGCCAGCGGCTTAATCTATTTCACCAATAAGCGTGGCGTATTAGAATTCGATGGAAAAAACTGGCACCTCATTGCCACACCGGGTGCTGTTTACACGCTATGTCTTCTCCAAAATCAATTGTATGTGGGCGGTGTATTTGGTTTTGGAAAAATTGTGCAGCAAGGAAGTGACAAAGCGTTTCAATCCGTATTTGCCAAGCCTTCCATCTTTTCGTCCCTCGTGGCAGCCGATAAGATATATACTGTCAGCGAGTCTTCCCTTTTCATAATTAGCGCAGATAAAGTAACAACAGAAATCAAAGCCGATAGCGCAAACCTATTCCATGGATTAGTAGAGGTTCGAGATAGTGTTTTTGTAAAAACCGGATTCCAACATCTGCTGCAAGTGCAGAATAACAAATTGGTGGAAACGAAACTCACCCTTCCCATGACGGAAGAAATTGTTTTTGCTACCGCACAGAAAAAAACAGGCGATGTATTGCTAGGCACCGAAGCCGGATCGGTTTATATAATGAAGGGAAAATCGAGCCCCGAATTGCTCTCACTGCAAGATGCCCCCTATCTGCGACAAAACACGTTGGAGTTTGGCGTGTGGATGAACGAAAAACAAATTGCGCTGGGCACCTTGCTGGGAGGTGTACTGCTGATTGATGTAACCACCGGAGCCACCATTGACCACTTGGATTTTAGCACCGGCCTACCGGACAACGAAGTTTTTGCCTTAATGGCCGATCAAAATGGCGGTGTCTGGGTAGCCCACGAATATGGATTTACACGCATTGCTCCCTCTCTGCCTTTCCGGTCGTTTAATCATTTTCCTGGTTTAAATGGAAACTTGTTATGCATCCAATCCATTCGCGGGCAAATATATGTTGGCACCTCTCTGGGCTTATATCTGCTGGCCAAAGATGAGTCATCGGCAGCGCGTCCAACGATTACAGTACAAATGAATCAACAGCGCAGAAGTCGATTTGGTTTTTTGCGCAAACGATCGGATCAAACTTCATCAGCATCATCTCCTACCTTCGAAACCAAAGTGATGAAGCCAGTAGGTTATGCTTACCGAAAGGTGGCCGGAATTGAAGGGAAAGTCATTCAGCTAATTGAAGTAAATGGGAAGCTGATCGCAGCTGGTTTGGGAGGCGTGTTTGAGGTGCAAGGGGACAAAGTTAAGTCAATTGCCGCTACTCCTATCAAAACTATTTTCTTCTCCACTTCGCTGCAACAGTTATTGGTCGGCACCTACCATAATCAAGTGAAGACGTTTGCTGTGAACGGAGTCAATTGGAATGAAACGCACTTGCTCGATACACTCAATGATCATATCAGTTACGCATTTGAAGATAATCTGCAAAATATTTGGATGTGCGGAAGTAGCAAAGCCTACCGCATTGAAACACTGGATGGAACAATAACCGATGCAACAACATTTTCTATTTCCAATTCGTCATTAGATGAAATGGTAGGCGTTGCTTATGGAAACGAAGTTTATTTGGCGGCTTCGGGTGAGTTCAAACGCTTCGATCACAAAAATTCATTTGTTCGCTACGATTCGTTGCCTGGCCCACATCGCTACTTTGCATCCGCAGGCTATTTCTGGTTTAATGACGGAATACAATGGCGAACGGTAGATGCGCGCCTGAAATCATTGAAATTGCAATGGCTTGGACTTTTCCCTAATTTAAGATTTCTGGCACCCGATGAAAATGCACAAAGTTTGTGGATCATTACAGCTAATAATGAACTATATAAATTTAGCAATAGCCAAACATCTGGAGAGGATTCTCACTTTCCCTTGCTTTTGCGTCAGGTGCGTGGGCAGCAAATCAATTTGATAAAAGGAAAGCGCGTGACGATGGATCAACCGGAGAACGAATTAGCATTTGAATTTATTCAACCCGACTACATCAGCAGCCATGCCATGCAATACCGATATCAGGTAAAAGGATTAACCAATGGCTGGACAAGCTGGTCGAACTCTCATCACATTGCCAACTTCCCCTATTTGCCTCCCGGAGATTACGAATTGGCGATGCAATCGCGCGATGTGCTGGGCAACGAATCCAAAGTAGAGCTTATACCATTTGAGATTTTACCCCCGTACTGGAAGCGCTGGTGGTTTTATGCACTGGAGTTTGGTTTTTTTGGAATACTCATGTTGCTATCGGTTAAGCTGAGTGTGGCGAATGAAAAATACCGCACCGTCAGTGAAGTGTTGTCCCTACTAACAGTAATTATTTTTATTCAATTTTTGCAGACAGCGATTACCACCTCCATTGAAATCAGAAGCTCGCCTGTATTTGAATTTTTTATTCAGGTATTCATTGCACTCATAGTCTTTCCGGTGGAAAACTATTTTCGAAAATTCATGAAGGCTGCAGCCGAGGGAAAATTTCAACTTAAAATAAAACAAGGAAAGGAGGTTAATTCGTAACTTGAACTTTGAAATCGAACCATAGCTTATGAAGAAGAGCATTTTTAAAGTAATGGCATCCATTAATAAAATCATTCTTCCCCGCTACAGTAAAAAAGACATCACCAAGTTGAGCAAACTAGAGAAGGCTATTGTAGCCTATCGGTATTGGATAACATTGAATGCGCTGGATTAAACAGGCCTTGGTCGGCAAGGAAGAATGTGAAGTCAGCCGCCTCACCATGGCCTAGGTATTTAGCCACCGCATAAATTTACCCCACAGGGTAGTTGGCATTTTCTCCAAAGGAGTTTCTGTTATCTCTATTGCCTCTGCTAATTTCTTCATTTTTTTCGCAGGTGTGGCTGGCTTTACCCGGTTGAGGTAGTGATTGGTTTTCTTTTCTTTTTCTTCGGCTAGCTTTTGTTTCCGTAATAGCTCAGCTTCACGTTGTTCACGCTCGCGTTGCAATGCTACCGGGTTCTTGCGTGGACGCTCTTGGTATTCGCGAGTAGCAGAACGCTGTCTTTCGTTGCGTGGCTTTCTATCTTTTTCTTCGGATGTGCCTTCTGCGCTTTCGTCTGTCTTTTTCTTTTTCTCCGGAATTTCAATTTTACCTAATACTTTCAGTCCAGCCAATTCAATTTTAGGAGCTTTAATCACTTCCGGCAGAGCAGTTTCTTCGCTCGTAATTTCGGCAGCGGGTGTTTCGATAACCGGAGTGTCTTCGACAGGGATAGTAACTTCTTGCTTTTCTTCGGCCATTACTTCTTCTACCGAAGCGAGGAGGTGAGGAGCAAATTTTTCCGTTACCCAATGTGCGTGTGCATCTTCAATTTTAGCGTTCGAGTCTTCGCTGATGACAACTTGCTTGGAAGCCAAAAACTGAATGATTTCTGGGGTGCTGATTCCCAACTTTCGCGACAACTGCCCGAGTCTCATAGATGAAAAATTTGCGCAAATATAGGGCGGCTGGCTATACCAACAAACGGCCTAGTCATCAAATCCCTTCTGACGCCATTTCTTCTTTTCTCCGGCTTTCTTCTTTTCGAGGATTCGTTTTTGCTTGGCAGCCTTGCTGGGCTTAGAGGGCTTGCGTACTTTTTTCTTGGTGAAGGCTTTTACCAACAGCTTTTCCAGTTTTTTAATGACCTCTTCTTTGTTCTGTAGCTGTGAACGCTTCTCTTGCGAGGTGAGCATCAACACACCCTCTTTGGTAATGATGGATGCCAGTTTTTCGAGTATCACATTCTTCTCATCCTCCGACAATGCCGATTGATGGATATTCCACGAAAGTGTGACCTTGGTGTTGACCTTGTTTACATTTTGTCCACCCGGCCCGCTGCTGCGCGAAGTAGTGAAAACAAATTCAGAATAGTAGTTCGATACAGACGGGTTCACGTGTGTTGGTTCAGTATTGTTTTACTTAGGTACGGGCACGGAATGTAAAGCAATCCGATTGCCTTCCGTGTCTAGAAGTAAGCCCATAAAACCATATTCCGGTGAAATTTCCGTTTTTGGCATCAGTACTTTGCCACCGGCAGCTTCCACTCGATTTAATACCAATTGCAGATCCGGGTTCCCATTCAAATAAATCAGGGGTCCTTCGGTAGCGGATGGTTTATGATAACCGCCACTGTCAACTAATGCGCCACCCACTTGCGTCATCGGATCATCGATTGGAAACATGCGCATTTTAATGTTGTCCAAATCAAGTGGTGCCAACTTTATCTGGAAAATGGTTTCATAAAATTGTGTGGCCCTTCCAATATCGGTAGTCGGAATCTCGAACCAACTGATCGCGTTTTGCATAGTGAATTGGGTTTAGCGATGAAATTTATTTCAATTTAATTTATTTCCTGATAATACATCACATGCCACGTCCACCTGTCAGGAACTGATAAGTAGCCGGGCTTATTCTTCGAAAGGCAGCTCCCAGCAAAACACAAATGCCGATAACCAGGAGAGGCAAAAGTACAAACGTAATCATGCGATAGCCCGTGGTGAATTGCAACCATTCAAACATAGCATCAATAAAAATGGCGACCCACGGTGCATGCAGCGCATAAATGAAAAATGAAAATGCGGTGAGCCATACAAACCATTTTTGATGCATAAACAAACGCACCAACTGATCCAATCCAAACCAACAAGTGATCAGCCCGCAGACAATCACAACTTTATGAAGCAATGTGATTATAGGATAGACAGCTTCTCCAATCACCGATTGACCCTCGAATACTAGCCATGTTTTAAGTAAAGAAAGTGCTACAAATGCCACACCCCAATAAACCGGCTTGAGATATTTAGCAGGCGTTTCAATGGAGAAATTGGTTTTCTGAATCCAAACTCCCAATGAAAAGAACAGTAATCCTTCTCCTTCAATCAAAATCAAACCTCCTGTAGATAGCCAAAACAAAAATGCTATAGTAAAGAAAATCCATCGCGCGTAAGCGTGCAACACACACCAACGAATAGCAGGATAGGCCAGGTTATAAAAAAACAACACGCGAATAAACCACAATTGATAAGCCACCGGAAAGAACAACCACCGACCAATTACTTCATACCAATGATATTCGTGCAGAAACATGCGCTGCTCATCAATTTGCAACATGTGTGTTTGAGCAAGCAGGCGTTTTCCCAATGGGCTCAACTCAAACGCATAGCAGAGCAACAGCGCGATGGCACTCCACACAAAGTAAGGCACGAGCAATGACTTAAACCGCTTTCCAATTCGTTCTTTATTAGGAGTAGCATCATGCGCGGCATATAGATAGCCCGAGATGATGAACAACATGGGGATGCGAAAGCGAAACAATCCATTGGCCAACCAATATTCGATAAAGGAAGTGATGGTAAGCGATTCGCCCGGCAAAGTCCACGGCTGCAGGTAGCGATCTTGCAGATTGTAGCCATGCACGAACACGAGCAGCACCATCGATACAAACGACCAAAATTTAAACTTTTGACTCATGAACGAAGTCATGCTCAATTATTTTTTCGTTTGATCAGAATTTCCACGCGCCTGTTTTTTCGTCTGCCTTCGGGGGTATCGTTTGGTTGTATGGGTAGGGAGTTGCCAAAGCCGATGAATGAAATACGTTCCGGATTAATGCCTCGATCTAATAAGTATTCTGCCACTGCTTCTGCTCGCTGCGAAGAAAGTTCCAGATTAAAATCTTCTTTGCCGGTGTTATCCGTATGTCCGGAGATGGAAGCTGTAGACTTTGATTCCTTTTTCAAAAAGACAGCGATTGAGTCGAGCGTGGTATAAATCTCCTCACGCAAGTGGTAACTGTTCGTTTCGAAAAGCACTTCGCCTAACACAATAACACTATCCGAAGCCGCGGGCGGTGGCGTAGGCTTGGGCTTTTCTTTGGGCGGCATTTTCGCAATCGGTTTGTCTTGCTTTATCCGCACCGTGTCGATCGATGGGGTTCTTTTGCTATTGAATTTACTTGCCTTGTTATAATCGTATCGTCTGCTGCGTTGCCCATCGCGCCATCCGATAAAAGCCCGGCATTTTTTATTAAAGCATACCAACCGAGTTAAGAAAAAATGATGAGGAGCACCCTTGCGTCTGGTTACGGCTGCATTTTCTTTGCTAAGATGCGAAACGAACAGAGGCACCTTACTTTCTCTTTTTTCTTGTGCATGACTGCCAAGGCTAAAGAAAACAAATAGCAGGGCAGGCAGGCATTTATAGGTGAATGAAAGAAAAGGATTCGGCATGTGATTTAATGTCTTAGTGCATTATTTTATGCAAAGCATGTTAACCTACTATTTTTATTTTATGATTTGAACGTAATGTCGGCATTTTTTGATATGCAGCTCATTAGTTTTGCATGATCTTTGTTTGATAGTAAGGCATGCAAAAATACGTTTTTATCGCCCTGATTGTGCAACTGGCGGGTTGTGCATCGTATGTTCCTCTTTCACATTCATCAACTGCGCCCGTATTGCGAGCCCGACTGGAAGAGCCCGATGTTAAGATTTACCTGCAGCATCTCGAAAACAAATACCAGCATTATGTTTTTGATTTGGAGATTGAAAATCAAGGATCGGATGCAGTTTATATATCGCCTCAACAAATTTCATTTTACTTTTCAGATCAACGTTTTCCCAGACGAGAACTGTTGGAAGAAGGAGAGAAGTATACCCGCCTGAAGCGAAAGCAATTTGTGCGTAAACCCATAGAAGTAAAAGAGCTATACGAACAAAAAGAACGGAGCCGAGCAACGGTGGCCACAGTTTTTGCTTTGGTGAGCGTAGGGATGATGGTCTATGATGAGGCCAAAGATGCAAAAGACCGTTCGCGCAGCCATGTTACTGAAAAAGATGTGGTTCGCGCAGCTACCCGCGATGCCCTGGTGTCGTTAGCATTTACAGCTGCTGACATAGCACAAAAATCTACCCAACAAGCCCAAGAAGACAGTTACTTTATCACCAACGAAATTTTTACGGAAGGAAAAATTGACGCCTGCCAGCGAAAACGTGGTAAAATATTTTTACCGGTAGGAGAAAGTCTACGCTATTTACGAATGGTTGTGCCGATCGAAAACAAAGAATACATTTTCGATTTCAAGCACAAAGGATCCGAGTGATCAGGTTATTTTTTCCCGAATGGGATTCGCTTTAATGCAATGTGCCCGTTGCTTACTACGAGCAACACATCTTGTAAAAACCGAATTTCTTCCAGTGGATTGCCGGGCACCAGAATAAAGTCGGCATCAAATCCTTTTTCAATCTGACCGGTAGTTGATGCAAGACCTAGCAATTCAGCGCTGCGCACTGTTGCCGCTTGCACTGCTTCATAAGGCGACATGCCCATACGCACAAAGTGCGCGCACTCCAATGAAATACGACTGGTGGTGTTGGCAGTATATCCATTGTCTGCACCAGTAGCAATCTTTACTCCCAATGCATAAGCTTTCTTGAAGACTTTTTCTGCTTGGGGCATCATAAATTTGCCACGCAACTCTAACACGGGACCTATATAGTCGCCACCGGGTTGTGTTAAATCTTCTAACGTGATGAAAGTAGGCACCAGAAAAGTCCCCCGCTCTTTCATCAATTGCAATGTTTCATCCGACAGAAAGGTGCCATGCTCAATACTTTTAGCTCCGGCTAAAACAGCCGCACGTGCGCCTTCATCTCCATGTGCGTGAATCATCACCGGCACATTGCGCTTAGCAGCTTCTTGAACGATCACCCGAATTTGTTGTTCGGTATATACTTGTTCACGTGGGTCCGTTTCCGGTCGACCGGCACGTTCGGTGCCGCGTGTTTTAATAACCTTGGCGCCTCTGTCAATATTTACGTTCACTAGTAATCGCAACTCTTCATCGGTGCGCACACCATTGATCAGCGCTCCCAGTCGGGTATCAGCAAGGATGGTTTCTTCTAAGTTGGGTGATACGTAAACGCCAGCCGGAACTACATCGGGACCTGTAATTCTTCCCGATTTACTGAGCTCCATCAAGACTACATCCTGAAATGCCGCAACACCGGCTGTTCGCACGGTGGTTACACCCGTTTCTAAAGCGCGTTTCGCGGAAGCGAGATTATCCAAATGCGAATGTGCATCGATCAAACCTGGAAGCAAGTAGTATCCTTCGCAATCAATCAATTCATATCCGGAAGTATCATCGCCCGCTTTTCCGATACGTTCTATTTTTCCGGCTCGCACAAATACAATCGCATTCGGATAAACCTTGTTTTCTTTTCCATTGAAGAGATTAGCATGTATGAATGCCTGCGGTTTGTTATTCTGTGCAAACAAAGAGAGATGGCATAGAAACAATAAGGTGACGACTAGTCTCATAATTTTTTTAATTCACGCTAGAGTGGATGGTTCTTCTAAAATACGCTTAATTTTTTCAATTGAAAAGCAACGAACGAATCACTTGGTAGTCATTGTCAGCAAAGCGATGGCTATTTCGGAGGCGGAGATGGTCGTATAAATGGGCTGTAGTACTTTTAAAATACATTCCGAAAAAAAAGCAGGATCTGTGTTGTTGCTTTGTGGTTGCCACACACCCATGCACGCCAATAGCGTGTAGCGCGATTCGTAAACATCAAAAACGATAATTGGATAAATTCCATTTTCCTCGATGGCCGATGCATAGAGAAAGACCGGATAGTCGAAGAGATCAGCTGTACGTAAATCAGGAATTAAGTTGGCATCAAAGAACTCGTAATTAACTAACTGTGTAGGCAGCTGCAGGTAGTCAAGATTTGTTTTTACTTCCTGCAATTTTTGCTTCATGAGGGCAAGCGGTGTTTGAGCCTCATCAAATAGTTGAATAGAAACCCACTGCTTGCTGGAGAGCTTGAAAAACGAGAGTGAGTCGGTGGCAATGGAAAGCTTATAGTCGAAGAAGGAATAGCCCGGAACAAAATACCCCGGATAATAAAAGTGCATGCCCAAAGCTTTACAGTATTCCATCTTTTTGTAGATGAGGTATTTCCCCAAGCTGTATTTTTTGTAATCCGGATCGTAGACAGAAACAATTCCTTCGGCAGCGGTTTCTCCTAAATCAAAGTAGCCAATAGCAATCAGCCGGCCGACATGATATACGGCTACTTCATAGGTGTTAAACACAGATATTTCCTCGGAGTGGCCATACAGCAGATGTTGCAAAGATTCGGATGGTTGAAAAGCAACCGATGCGCGATAGCGGGAATAAAGATTTTCTTTTTCAGGCGTGATCGTAGCTGGGCGTATGTGTGTGGTAAATTTAGCGTTTCGTTTAAACAGTTTAACCTGTGTGTTGTCGGCTGTATAATTAGAAAGATCTACTCGTAACCATATCGTATTGTACATGGTTGATTTGAAATGAATGAACTGAGTGGTGAAAATGGTTTGCCCCATGCGAAACCATCCGCGTTCCAGATAGGCATCTAACTCAGATGCCGTGATGTGTGTGGGCGACTGTGCTTCGGCAAACATGACAACCAGAAATCTCAGCTACGGAAGATCCATTTATGGATGCCATATCCGGCCATACTCACCAATGAAGTAAGTACTGCACCCCATGCTATGTCGATGAATACGATAGCTATGGGCCAGTTTTTTAAAGTGGCCAGATTAGTCAAGTCGTAAGTGGCATATGTAATAACACCAAAGAAGGCGCCCAGCCACAAAGCCGTGAAGAGCGAATTTTTTTCTACGGCAGGCAGAATCACAAACACAAAAATGCCAACAATGAACAGGAGATAAAAGACAATTGCGGCAGTCCAGTTTACCTGATCCGCCAATAATCCAAACAAATGCTTGCGATAAAGATTCTTAGCCAGAAAGCCAAGCCACACCATGTCAATAGCAAAAAACACAATGGACGTGAGCACATACGAAGCCAACCATTTAAAGATCATCATAGCGAAGTTGAATGTAGGCTGCGAAGATACAAGCAATCGGGCGATACCAACGCATCGCTTCGCCCAAAGAGCTTTTTTATTATGCCATTTTATTAGTAGCTTACCTAGATATTATACCTAAACTCCCCATGAAACTGATAAACTTTCTACGACCTACGGATTGGTCTAAGTTGAGTGCAACAGGGAGTATTTTAAGCTACGAATTGCGAAAGAACATCGTGTTTTCTCAAATTTTGGTTCTTTCTATGATTGGGTTGCTCATCCACCTGGTAGCGGATTCCATTCGTGGTGATTATGGAATTACGGGGGTTGTTGTATTCACCATGCTGGTAACCGGATATACCTATTACCTGAATGAACAGCAGAAACACAAGAAGGCGCGCACCTTCTTTTTTATCAGTGTAAACATTATTTTTTTTGTATTGGCATCCTGGGTGCCGAGGGAGTGCGCGGTCAACATATTGTTTATTGCATTAATGGGTATTGCGTTAGTGGCGCATCCGTATCGCGAACAGAAGTTAGCGGTCATGTATGTATCCATTTCACTACTTGCCATAATTATATTGGAAGTTACCAGCTATCAGCCGCTCGGAAATTCATTTCGGTTGCTGGAACACTCTTCGCTCTTTAATTCGATTATCAATATCGTTTCGGCTATTGTTATTCTTTCAATCTGCTTGTTATTTTCTGTTCGATTGAATCACCGGGCTGAGGTGCTATTGTTAAAACGTGAAAATCAATTGTTGAAGACCAACGAAAAGCTGGATCGTATTTTGTACAGTGCATCACATGATCTGAGGGCACCACTCCATTCGATCAAAGGATTAATGAATCTGGCAGCAATGGAGGCGCAATCGGATAACATGAAGTATTACTTTTCATTGGCCGATGAGCGCATCGCTAAACTGGATCGATTTATTGTAGACATCCTTGAATTTTCGCGGAGCACCAAAAATCAGTTAGCCATGGAGCAAGTCTCCATCCGCGAAATGGTGAATGAAATAGCGGATGCCCTCAAGTACATGGATGGAGCATCACGTATTCAGTTGATTCGAGAGTTTGGCGACATCGATTTTGTAACGACCGATCGCAGAGCTGTCTCTGTTATTTTGACCAATTTGGTTTCTAACTCTGTGAAATATCATAACTATCAACAAGACAATCTTTGGATCAAGATTATGATTGCGCGTTCTGCAGATAAGGTATGTATTAGCGTTTCCGACAATGGCATGGGGATACCCAAAGATCAGCAGGAGAAAGTTTTTGATATGTTTTTTCGGGCCACCGATCAAGCCAACGGATCCGGTCTGGGATTGTTCATTGTGAAAGAAATGGTAGATCAATTGAACGGCCACATATCACTTCACTCTGAATTTGGAAGCGGCAGCGAATTTTCTTTTTGTATTCCACAAGAAGAGAATGATAGAGTGCTTGCGTAATTCAATTACTTTATTCGTTCGAATACAGAACTTTCAATAGAATGTTTCGTAAAAAGAATTGGCTCTTGAAAATGCCATTCGTTCACATTTTCTTAATGTAGAATTTGATGAAAAGCGCAGTAGCTTGCGCAAAATTTATATGAAGTACAGCCTGTTTTTAAGCCTTCTTATTTCCTTCGCAGCCCATGCACAAGTGGCTGAATTAAAGTCAGAAGAGATATTGAAATTATTGCCCAGTGAAATTGACGGTTATAAAGTAACGGACGAGTTTAAAACACGTCACATTAAAATTGGGACACTTACCTATACTCTTTGCGAAAAGAAATTTCGTAAAAAGGACAAATACATTACACTTTTGTTGTTTGATTTCGCACATGCCGAAATAATGTATAAGCAATCCATGAGTACGTGGAATAAAGTTCGTCCGGTAGAGTCTGATTCAGTTGTTTTACGTTCCGTGGCTTTCGCTAATTGCGAAGGTTGGGAATCGTATTTGCGCCACACCAATCAATCTCAAATCTTTATTGGAATTTGCGGCCGCTTTTTTCTGAATATGACTGGCGACAAGGTGCTGTTGGAGGATTTAAAAGCAGTATTGGATCGCGTGCCCATCGATCAATTCCCTCGATAAAATTCGATCATTCTACTCCTTTAATAACCGATTGAGCCGATGTGAATATGCGCTTCATTCGTTCCAATGAGGCAGCACTGTTTTTCTTCTTATTGAATTTTATCACCAGTCGATCGTTGGATATCTTCAACGAAAACAAGGTGCCATCTTTCAGCATGAGCAGTGCATCGTATTGACGGATAGAACTCCCAAAGAGAACATCCGGATGAAAGGCCTCATCAATAGCTTTGCGCACTTCTTTTACCTTCTCTTCCGGAAAACGTGCGCGCAATTCATAACTGTTGTCAGTATCCAGCACGGAAACTATTGTTCTGCTACGATTACTAAATCCAGTAGATCCGAATAAGAAAAGAATACTTAGTGCGATTGGAATGAAGCGATTCATGCTGGTGATGTTTTATTACCTTCTTTGCAAGGATCGCGCCAATGCAAAAAACAACGCCAGTGCACGATTTATGAGAGCGTGAGTGTTCGCAGATGTAAAGAAGTGTTCGGATTTGGGCGAACAGCTAAGGTTTCAAATTTTGCCAAGTTTTTTCTAAAAGATTTTTAGTGGCTTTGATTCCCTCGCTTTCGCTCAGTTGGTCTCCTTCGTATTCCACACCAATATATCCATTGAAGCCCGCATCTTTTACTAATTGCAACATGCGTGTGTAGTCAATAATTTTTTCGTTTCCCTGCTCATCAAATTGATAGGATTTCGCGCTTACCCCCTTTGCAAATGGCAGCATATCCCCAACACCCTGATAGCGATCGTATGCTTCTTTGCAATCTTTTGAAGGTTCGGTACTTCCCCACTTAGCGGCTGTGCACCAGTTACCAAAATCCGGAAGGGTGCCCACGTTAGGTAAATTTACTTTTGTAATCACCTCGGCCACCCATTTGCCATCGGCACTGAAGAGTCCATGGTTTTCAATTAGCACGTTGATGTTTTTAGAACCGGCATAGGCTCCCAACTCTTGAAGCGAAGTGATCATGGCAGCCTTAACTTCTTCTTTTGTTCCATCGCCAAACGCATTTACACGAATGGAATGACAGCCTAAAATTTTGGCAGCATCCACCCATTTGTGATGATTGGTAACCGCGATGCTGCGCTCTTCTTCTTTTGGGTTTCCTAAATCGCCCTCATTATCCACCATGATTAATAAACTCTTTACTCCCAACGAATCGGCTTTCGCTTTCATCATTTTCCAATAAGCGGTGTCGGTAGCATGATCTTTATAAAATGAATTCACATATTCAATGGCGTTGATACCAAAATCATTTTTGGCGATAGCCGCAAAATCTTCCGGGTGCCATGCACCATTTTCAATGGCCCGGTGAATCGACCATTGTGCCAATGAAATGTTGAGCGTGGGAGTCTGAGCAGGTGTTTCCACAGAAGTTTTTGGTTTACATTGAGTCAGGCTGAAAAGCAAGAAGACAATTGTCAGGCGAGACAAAGAGCAGGTCATTTTTTTCATAACCGAATGTACATAAATATTTTGAAGCAATCACCTCCTCTATACAGACTTACGCTTCTCATAGCAGATGTAGTATATTTGCCGCTTGTTATGATGAAACACAATCAATTTGTTCTATTCCTATTCGGGTTAATTGCATTCGGAGTCATAACTGCCTGCACATCGGATCAAACTGTTGGAGTAATTCGCCAGGCAGTAAAAATAGAGGTGGAGACAAATCACCAAAATGAAGAGCAGGCAAACTTACCTAACCCTGAAAAGAGTATCCTGCCCGAATCTTTTGTTACTAAGTCGTATTACGATGCTGAGCATCTTTTATTGAAAGAGGAGAAATGGTCGGATGACGGAAAGCTGGAATGGAAAAAAGAGCTTGTATATGACGAAGCGGGAAATAACCTAGAGCGGTGGACTTTGCATCACGACAGTGTGGTTGAGCGAATCGTTCAGAAGTTCAATGCTGCGAACCGATTGATTCGAGCGGAGGAATATGGATCAAATGAAAAGCTGCTGCGAAAGAGTTCGGCTGCCTATGACCGCAATGGAAAAGGCGTGGTAACAACGTTCACAAACATACAAGATGAATTCGTTAAATCAATGGAAAGCGTTTACGATTCATCGGGCCGATTGATTGAGAATCGATATTTTATTCAGCTTTCCGGTGAACAATTAGATAGGATTTCAATGCCCGGAATAAATAGCTGGCTACAGAAAAATACCTACCTATACGATGCGAAAAACAATTTAATCCAAACGATGCAAGTCGATTCCAATTTGGTGATGAGTTTGAATACTTCCTTGGGTTATGATAGCTTGAATAACCTGACAACCAAAATTATTCAAAGTACGGATAGAAGTAGAGCGCAACATTATCGCTATGAGTATCAATACAATCATGCCGGTGAATGGACAAAGAAGAGAACATTTTTAAACAATCACCTGATAGCCATCACCATCAGGCGAATACTTACACCTGCTACTGAAATCAAAAAATAAATCGTAGGTAAACTTGTAAAACGCTATCCATGAATAAACATATTTTTATTTTATTATCATTTGCTCTGCTGGTGATCGATAGTCACGCACAGAAATCTACATCTAAACAAAAAGAAGATCCGTATACGAAGCAAGTGCAACTGCTTACAAAAAACCCACACGTACAAAGGGCATTTGCTATTATTGATCAGCTAGAGCCAACAACGCGTAAAGAGCATATTGAATTGAATCAGGTGCCTGCGCCACCCTTCAAGGAATCGGTTCGTGCGGAATACTTTCGCAAAATGTTGGAAACTGCCGGAGCTGATAAAGTTTGGATCGATTCAGTCGGCAATGTATTGGCTTTGCGCAAAGGAAAAAAGAGCACACGCACGATCGTGCTCGATGCACATGTCGACACCGTTTTTCCGGAAGGAACGGATGTAACTGTCAAAATAAAAGGTGATACACTTTTCGCTCCGGGTATTTCAGATGATACGCGTGGATTGATTGCGATGCTAACTGTGCTACGTGCTTTAGAGAAGGCATCTATTGAAACAACAGACGATGTACTTTTTGTTGGAACAGTGGGCGAGGAAGGTCTCGGTGACTTGCGTGGTGTGAAATACATTGTTGAGAAAAGTAAAATTAAAATTGATGTATGGATTGCGCTAGATGGAACGGCCATCGATCAAGTTATCAACGGAGCACTCGGTTCGATTCGGTACAAGGCCACCATCACCGGCCCGGGTGGTCACTCGTGGGGCGCATTTGGAATTGGCAATCCGCATCATGCCATGGCAAAATCGATTAATTATTTTTCAGATGCAGCAGCACTGTTTACCTCGAGTGGTGTGAAGACCAGTTTTAATGTCGGTCGCACGGGCGGTGGCACATCCGTCAACTCGATTCCATTTGAATCGTGGGCAGAGGTGGATATGCGTTCAGAGAGCCCATCGCAACTCAAGAAGATTGATTCAATTTTTAAGGTGAGCATGAAGAAGGGGGTAAGTGAGTACAATCAAAAGGTAAAGCAAGGCCCACCCTTGCAATTGAGTTTACAACAAATTGGATACCGACCATCGGGAGCAACCGCAGAGTCATCTCCTTTGGTACAAAAAGTATTTGCAGCTGCACGTTACTTCTCGGTGGTACCCCAATTAGCCATTGTGTCTACCAACGCCAACGTTCCCATTGCACACGGCATACAGGCTATTACAATTGGGGCAGGAGGAAAGAGCGACCATGAACACGCGTTGGGAGAGTGGTGGCTAAATGAAAAGGGAGCAGATGGTATTAAGTTCGCACTACTCACTTTGTTACTCGAAGCCGGCATTGAGAAAGGCAAATGAGTTTAGGGCATTTAGAAAAATTCAATTTACATGACAAAGCCTCACCCCTTGTCACTCCGAGGCACGAGGAGTCTTATCGGAGCAGAAGCTAAATGTGGATGGAGCCAGTAGCTGCCTTGTTCCTTTCTTAGTGCCTGGGTGTCTCAGTGGTGAATTATATTTTTTTTAAACGCATCAGTGCAAATGATGATTTTTTGATATGAACGAAACGGAACAAGAAGAGCGAAATTATTTAGAAGAGATGAAAGATAAATTGCTCTTCGCCATCCAGCGCATGGAGGAGCGCGTAAAGCAGGTTTCAACGGAGCTGCGGCAGAGTAAAGAATATATGTACGAACATCAATCGGGAATGGATGATGCGGACCGAGTAGCTGCGGGGCAATCCATTCATCGCATGGCATCAACAGGCGAATCAGCTGTCGGGTGGAAAAAGAAGTTAATTAAGTTGGGCACTTCTCCTTACTTCGGTCGGATTGATTTCAAAACGAATAGTCAACCGCAACCTATTTACATTGGCATGTACACGTACACCGATGAAAATGAAAAAGCGAATTTGATTTACGATTGGCGTGCTCCCATTTCATCTATGTTTTATGATTTTGAATTGGGCGATGCCTCGTACACCACACCTTCCGGAAAGATCAACGGCACGATCACGCGCAAGCGGCAATATAAAATCCGCGAAGGCCGCATGGAGTTCATGATTGAAAATGATGTACACATTCATGACGACTTGCTGCAAAAGGAACTGAGCAAATCAAGTGACGACAAAATGAAGAACATTGTTGCCACTATTCAACGCGATCAGAATGCCGTGATCCGAAACGAGACGGCTTCGGTCATGATCATTCAAGGAGTAGCCGGCTCCGGAAAAACATCCATAGCGTTGCATCGCATCGCGTTTTTGTTGTATCGCTTTCGCGAGGATATTGCCGCCAAGGATGTGTTGATCATTTCACCTAACAAAGTTTTTGCCGACTACATTTCAAACGTATTGCCCGAGTTAGGTGAAGATTGGATTCCGGAGATGGGCATGGAAGATTTAGCCAATGAAGTGCTGGAAGAGAAATTTCGATTTCAAACATTCTTTCAGCAAGTGGCTTTGCTGCTGGAGAAGCACCCGCCTGCTTTTGTAGAGCGCATTCAATTCAAATCTACGTTTGAGTTTTTGAGTAAGCTCAATCAATACATGGTGCACTTGGAAAATAATTTTTTCACGTTCACCGAATTGAAAATTGGTAAAGTAGTAGTGCCATTTCCATTTATATTAGAACGATTCAAATCGTATCACCGCATACCGCTTTTGAAACGCGCACCCGAGGTGGTAAAAGACATTCAGCAATTTGTGCGAAACGAATTGCAACGCAAATTGACAGGCCACGAAAAAAATCAGATCTGGCAAGCCGTGCCGCGCCTGGTACGCACGAGCAACATCCTTGATTTGTACAAAGAGTTTTACACCTGGATCGGTAAGCCGGAATATTTAGAAATGACAGGGGATACGTTGGAGTATGCAGACGTGTTTCCGTTGATCTATTGTAAAATTCGATTGGAAGGAGCCATCAACTTTGACCATGTGAAACATTTGCTGGTCGATGAAATGCAGGATTATACTCCTGTGCAGTATGCAGTGTTGTCGCGATTGTTTCGCTGCAAAAAAACCATTCTTGGCGATGTCAATCAGATGATCAATCCGTACAGCGCTTCTTCATCCGAACTAATTGAACGCGTATTTCCGCAAGGTGATATGGTTCGCTTGGTTCGTAGCTATCGATCTACCTATGAGATCAGCCAGTTTGCGCAGCGAATTGCGTACAATCCCGAGTTGATTCCATTAGAGCGACATGGTGAAGAGCCGAATGTTAAAGAGTTTCAATCTAATCCGGAAGAAGTAGAAGAGATCAAAAACATGGTTCGTGAATTTGCTTCATCGCGTCATAAAACGTTGGGCATCATTTGCAAAACACAAGATCAGGCAGCATTTGTATATGAGTCTATTCGCGCAAGTGGTGTTTCGTTACTCACTCCAGAGAGTACTTCTTTCAAAGAAGGAGTGATTGTTACCACCGCTTACTTGGCCAAAGGATTGGAATTTGATGAAGTGATTATTCCATTTGCCTCTGCACGCAACTACCATACCGATGTAGACAAACGAATGTTGTACATAGCATGTACACGAGCCATGCATCGGCTTACCGTTACATATGCACGCGAGAAGACAGTGTTTATATAAGATTGATTTTTGGAATATTCGCTCACCTCACGAAAACATTTTTTTCTTAGCTACCACGATTTCTCCTACGCAGGCATCGATTTCTACATAAAAGGGTTCGTTGGTCAGATGTATCACCGCACGGTTCATCACCTGCTTTTCGATAGATTGATAGTATTCCATGCTGACGTTTGATTTTTTTAAAGCAATCAATTTGTCTTTAATCAAATCCATCATTTGCTTGTCGGGCTTTGTTTGAAACTTGTAATCCAAGTAAGTGATTAAGTCGCCCAGCAGGCGATTGATGATCAACTCGCGGTGTTGTTTTAAAATATCTTTTAGCTGTACGATCAACACTTCTTCGTTGGTGTCAATAAGCGATTTTGTTCCCAGCAGTGCTGACTTTATGGTCTTCATTAGTTCGTTTGTTTTTGAAGGAGTAATTGATCCACCTCTTTAAAGAAGGCTTCGTTGTTTAGTTTGATAATTGACCTGCGCTGAATTTCGTGTACAATGGAAGCATAGTTGGTTAAATCGATGTCGCGCGATTGCAGGTAGGTCAATTTATTTTTAATGATTTCTACTTCTTCGGGCGTGGCGAAAGCGTGGTATTTCTGCCCGATAAAATAGGGGATGTCTTTTAATAAAGTATTGATCAGCTTGGTACGGTGGCGATTGAGCACTTCTTTCACTTGAAATAGTCGCACGCTCTTGTCTTTGGCAGTAATGGGGCAGCGGCCAATCAGATTGGATTCGATCATCTTCATATGCGCTTATGTTTACACAGGCAAACATATGAAAACTAAAATATTTAGCAAAACAATACTAAAATATTTAGCTTAATGTGTTGAATTTAGGGGAATTTGGCAGATTCTGGATTGTTATTTTTTCCACCAATCATCGTTTTCATCCTCTTCGTCTTTGCCAAAGCCGTAATCGAAGGGGTTTCCGTTTTCGTCATCGTAGTTCTCATCCAGGTGGTAGGGGTAATATTTCATCCAATCATCGCCATACTTTCTTCGGATATGTTGCACCTCAATTTCCAATGCACGCGCCCGTTCCTCTTCAGGCGTGAGTTTTTCATCGATGCGATCGGCCATCAAATCTTTGAAGAAGGCACACTGACAATAATCACCCAGCGCGCAGGTGGTAGGCGGGGTGCCTGGCTTGCACATGTCAAAAAAGCCCATGTGCCATTGCTTGACTGTTACTACCTGATCTATATTTTGACGGATGGTTTCGTATTGAAATAATTCGGGCACTTCTGTCTGCAATACAAAATGACAATTGTAAGCCGACAGCATGCGGTTGAGCGCTTCCAGCAGTTGTTGAATTTGTTTTTCATTCAGCATCGATGCGGGAGGAAGCATTTCAGAGCGAATGCCCGTCCACTCGCTCAGCACTCGCCTGGGTGCATTTTCTTCTTCGGCATCAGCGCTAATCCAGTCTTCGAGCGAGAGCTCGCGACTGGGTAAATTCTCCATTACCTCAGTGGCCTCTTGAATATCGGCTAGTAATTGTTGAATGTATTTTTGCATACGCGATCACGCGCTGTTGAATCATCAATACAAGCGCTTGGCTTTATCCGGTTGTTTCAAGTTTATCCAAAAGATGTGTAGCGGTTCTTTTTTATCAATCTTACCGTTTTGATTCGTATCGAGCCGGGCGTAAATGTACATGACATCGTTTTGCGAATCGTATTGCGAGCGCTCTACGGAATAGTTGGGAGGTACTAATTGAATGCGCTCCTGACCTGACACGTTGAAGGAATAAAACCGTCTTAGATCCAAGCGGTTGATGAGTGTATCCCGATTGGTATCTTCATCATATACAGAAACCATATAATTATTTCGGTTGATTGGTTTTTTATCAATTGAGTCTTGCTCAAACGAAGGGTAGTAGAGCGATTTAATCAGCACCGGTTTATCAAACAATGAGTTTAGTTTTTCGGTAGTTAAATCATAATGCGCAATGGCCAACAGGTTATATCCAAAGAGTAAATCGAAGCCGGGCATGAAATGTGTAACTCGGTCGCTTCCGTAGTAATCATCATCATATCTTTTTTTGTAATACGAACTACCATTGTCTTCTTCCGTACGCACTTTGTAAACTGTCACCAATCGGTGTTGTTTTAGTCCTGTGAGGACTACAGAGTTTGGATCGGTAGTAATCTGACTGAATGAGAGGTTTCCTTGAATGCCGTTTACTTTAGCCGTGTCCGTTTGATTTAATGGTGAGTCAGAGTTAGTAATTCGCAATTGCTCTTCGTTGGTTGTTTTAGGATCTGATCCGCAGGAAAAGAGGAGGAAGGATAGACAAATTGGTAGTAGTAATATTGTTTTCATTTAAGATAGAGTTAATCTTAGTTAAGAATAATTCAATTGAAAAGATACTTAAATAGTAGATGCATGAATCACTATTCTAAAATATTTCCTGAAGTATTTCTGCGATTGCAACAGCATCTTTAGCCCAATAATATTTTCCTCCGGTTGCTAATGATATTTTCTTAAAGTCTTCGTCCGAGAATGAATTGTCAACAAATCGCGGCTTTCCAAAGAGGTCTTTACCAAATTTCACCAAACCCTTACTTCCAACACCAATAGCGTAGATTGCCACATTTTTTTTCTTTGCCAATTCGCTGGCAAGGGCAGGTGATAACAAGCCCGCTGTATTATCGCCATCACCAATTATTACAATTTTTTTCTTTTCATTTGGATCAGCATTCATGGATTTTAAGGCAACACGTATAGCTTCACCAATAGCAGTACCGCTTTCTACGGATTGATAAGTAAAGGATTCAACCCGCTGTTTTGAGTAGCAGGCTCCATCGACATTAACCCATTTAGTATTCCCTCCGAAAGCGATTAATCCAATATTACAATTGGTGTGCTTTTCAAAAAAATTGGCAACCCCTATTTTAACAGCCCCGAGCCGACTGGGTGTGTAATCTTCAATGAGCATGGATTGAGATACATCAAATGCGATAACACCACTATATGTTGGACTCGCCAATTTTTTTATCTTCTTTTTTACTATGAGATTAGATGGAACCACCTCGATTTTGGATTTTCCTTGAACGATCTCTACTCTTTTTATTTTACTGTTGAGGTATTGATAATTAAATAGTTTCCCAATGTCATATACACCTGGCTGATCAAACGTAATTGAATAGGTGTATTTTTTTTGTGCATAATAAGTTTCATTTATGATTGTATCTAGGTGTAATTCATTCAAAAGATTTGAATGGATGCCGTTTTTACTGATTTCAATTGATGGTAAAGGATAGATTAATCCACGGCTTGATAGTGTGAACGAATAAACGATTGAGTCGCCTGCTGAAATTGAAGTAGCTGACGCTGTATCTTTTACTATCCATTCTCCTACAGGATAATAGAAATCTAAATTGTAGATTTTACTTTTTTCAGGTATTGGATCTACTACTATTTGAGTTCGTTTTGTTTGGTAGGTAATCAATTTATCAATTGAATCGAGATGGGTAAGCGACATTCTAGCTATTTTTAATGACATAGGTTCAAAGGTCAAAGTCTCTGCCTTTGTTGGACAATAGGCAGCGCTAAAGAGTTTATATGCATAGTAGGTTTGATCCTTAAACTTTTTTTCTTCACTCTTGATTTCAGAAACCAAACTATTTTTAAGCCAACAATCATCTTTTTTTAGATTTGTTTTTTCCCACAAACGAATTTGATCTCCCAGCTCTGTAAACTGTAACCTAATTTTGTTTAGTTGATGTACATAAAAAAGTATGCTAATCGTAACGCATTCGCCAATCACTATTCGATCTTTCGATTTGCTGATATGAAGATATGACATCGGATAACCTTGTAGCGCCAGACTATCTCTTTTTTTCTGTCCTAGTCGTTCAGAATTAGTTGTTCTTAATCGCGAAATAATCGGTATCCAAATATTTTTGATTTCTACTTTCCTTACGCTATCGGCACGATCAATTAAAGCTTGCCAATTACCTGATTCACTGACCAAATAATCAGCATGCGGCTTGAGTTCCGGTGTTATAAAAATAGCAGAGTGCCGAACGTACCCCTCTTTGTCTTTAGTTTTAATGCGGTATTGCCAAGGCGCCCAACCAATCACCGTTACTGAATCACCTGCTTGTATACGCCCAATTCTATTTTCAATTTTTGTATCGGCAAATAAACTCCAACCCGCATCTTTGTCAGAAGATGAATTCACAATTGTGGTTATTGGTTCCAATGACTTGTAGTTTAATGGCTTGCTGACATTTGGGTCTAATTTGAATTGAATGGGAACTGTAAACAGCTGCCTCATTGGTTTACCTCCTTTTTGGGCTGGAAGCCAGTTAGCTTTGTTTAACTTAAGAACCCTCATCACTTCTTCATCGCAGTCTTTAGACAATCCTGAAACAATTCTTAATGAACTGGATTCAATAAATCCATCTGCCCCAACTACAAAGGAAACAAAAAGCGTTCCCTCAATATTATTCTGCCTTGCAGATGTTGGGTAACCCAAATTTTCAAATAGATATTGATAGAATGCTACCATCCCGCCTGGATAGGAAGCTGATTCATCAGGCATCTGAAATTCATCATTACTTTGAGCGTAACAATTCGCGATAAGTAATTGTAGAAATAGAATAACGGGAATTAACAATGCCCTCATGTGCTCATACTTAATTCTTGAAAATAGATATTCTATTGATATATTCAGGAAGAAGATAAAACTTTTTACTTGATCGTTACCACCGTGCCGGGTCTTGGCATTACTTGATGCGCGGAATCGGGAGTGAAACTGCCTTTGTGAAGGCGCTTGCCAAGCCCCTTAAAGTTCGTCATTCGCACGAGGCGAGCTTTTTCAAAGGCCAATGACTCACCAAAAAAATCTTCCCAGTGAATCCACACGACATTCGCTGCCTTGTCGGGATGATTCGGGAACAGATCGCGTAAGATGTTTACAGGATATTTTTTCTTTACATAATCTGAGGAAGCCGCACAAAGAAAAGCAACATCCACAGGCCGTTCGCGCAACACATCCAGCGGAGGCCGCCCCAATGGATAATGACTAGCCGATGTTTGAATGAACAACCGATAGTCGATGCGGTTATTGGTTTTAAAATCGATGAGATACGAATAGGTGCATCCTTCCTTCCATTGCCCGCGACTGGTAGTGTCGGTGGCGTGAACGAAATTCTGTTTAAAATAATTTGCCTTCAGTTTTCCTTTCATCAAGTGAATCGGCAAACCAAAAATTTTATAATGAGGTGCATGATCGGAGCGGATGGGCAACACGGAAATAGACGTAGATGCGTTGATAAATGAAACGGGTGTAGGTTGTTCCGGATTGTATGTAATTTCTTTGGTGAGCGGATGGTATTGCTGCGGTGCGAGAAAGTTTTGCAGAATCGAACCTCCGTTTTCATTCCCATAAATGGGTGTAGTGCTGGCGATTCTTTTTTTCTCCAATAGTAAAGGCAAGTCGCTTAGGTGGTCATAATGCGAGTGAGCGATCCACACACTTTTTGTGTCATTTAAATTGACACGCTGCTTGTGCAGTACATCTTCATATTTCTGAAATGCGATCGTATCTGAAAACAATTTGCTTTGGGTGAATCCGTGTGTGGAAAAGAAAGGATCGACAACAATGTTCTCTTGCCGATAACAAATAATCAGATGCCCGCAGCCCAGATACAAAACTCGGATAGAGTCGGGTGAATTTTGAATATGAAAAGTAAACTGATCAACTGCCGGAATGATGCTTCGCGGAAATCCTTTCTCCGGAATATTTTTAGCACAGGCTGTTGTCAACAGAATGATGGCGACTATGCCAAGCAGCTTATCTGATTGTTTGAGAGATTGATTTGCTATGTTGATGATGAATCCCATTCAAAAAAGACTTCCCTGTTGTTCTTCCAACTCCTGATAGCGATGTGGCTGTTGCGCTTCCGGTCGATTGCCAACGGATTCTTTGCCGGTCAGGCGTTTTACTGTATACGATTCTAACTCTTGATCATTGTACGGTTGAGCCAATTCCGCAATTAATTCCTGATCAGCTTTTTCGTGAATGGGTTTCAACCATTCTAATTCGAATTGCTTCGGTAAGATCAATGGCATGCGTGGTCCTTCACTCGCTTTCGGATTGTTGTGTATGCGTGTCATCAAGGCATTGGCACGCGTGGTCACGATCGTATAGGTTTTGCGCACCAGTCCGGAAGATTTATCCACCCACTCATCCCACAGTCCGGCCATGGCCATGGGCTCCTCATTTTTCAAACGGATGTGATATGGAAACGCTTTCCCGTTTTTGTGATGGTGTTCAAAAAAGCTGTCCACCATTACAATACATCTGCGCTCGCGGGCACTTTCGCGGAAAGCCGGTTTCTCAAACATGGTTTCGGCACGTGCATTGATCGTACTGTTGCTGATAGTGACAGCTTCCACAGGTGACTTAATCCAATTGGGGATAAGCCCCCACGAAAAAAAATGAATTTGCTTCGAGTCGGCAAGCAACACGGGCACCGAAGGATGATCGAAGCCCGAAGCCGAGTAGACCGGTGCTATGTTCAGAAGTTGTAATTGTTCGAGCAGCCACTTTACTTCTTCTTCGCCATGTCCATATCGTTTCGCCAGTTTTTCGGCACGTTTGGCGAGATATGCTTTATTGTAACACATGGGGAGTACCTAGGGATTATTTGAAGATGTTGCTTTCGGCTGCCATCTTTTTGTATTCGGGTAAAATTTTCTCGTACAGTGCTTCGTCTACTTTTTTCAAGGCGTTCATCAGCGAGCCAATGCCGGAGTCTTTCAGGCTTACGCGCTGGCTTTTGATGTCTTCCATTTTGGTGCGAATGGTTCTTTCCAACTTGATCAATTCTCGTTCGGTCATAAAAGTAGTCGTTGAGCTTGCAAGGTAAGAAAGGCTTTGTTAGGAAGTACTTTGAAAAGGGCTTTCCAAAAGAATATTTTAGTCCACTATTTTCCATTGCCATGTAACCTGATAAGGATAAACTTCATAGAGCGATGAATCTTCTGTGAACGAATAGCCATTTTTGTAGTCTTGTTTCCCCGCCTTCATGAATGCTTTAGCCTGATCCGTTTTGCCCAATGCTTCTAAACATTTGGCCTTGTAATATTTGGCATCTGAAAACTGCGGATACAATCGAAGAGCTTCGTCAAATGCACGAATGGCTTTTTCAGTTTCACCTAATTCGAAGCGACAAATTCCGAGGTAGAACAAATCAACAAAATGTACCCAGTCGCGACCTCTCTCTTTGGTTGCCGTTTCAACTTCAACTGTTAAAATCTTTAGCGCTCTACTTGGCTCGTTCAGCTGCAGATAACATAGCGCCATATAGAATTCATGCGAATGATCTTGTTCGAAGCCACGGCCAAACTCTCTTTTATACAGATTGAAGGTGCGAAGTGCCTCTTCATAGTTTTTCGAAAAAATGCATTGTAGGAAAGCAAACCGTCCCAGGTAATTTCTTCGATCTAATTGAACGGCTTTCCTAAAATAGAATTTGGCCTGATCGTATTTTCTGGTTTTCCAGTACGGCATCGCCTTTTGTTGCCATAAAACGGCAATGGTGCTATCCTCTTGAATTCCTAGGTCTATCCATCGTTGCCACTCCTTTTCCAAATAATGATGATTCCAGGCTCCAGCCTTCAGGTACTTGTCAATAATCGCTTGCTGCTCTTTTTCTTTAGAAGCAGCTATTTCTTTTGGTTGACCCGCACAGGCAAACCAGACGAACATGGAAAGAATTTGGATTGACTTCATCAATAGTTGGTTATTTGGCAAATTAATCAAGTCAAGAGTCCTTCGCCTCTAGCTACTAGGTGTTTAACATTACTTTAACAGATTTTTCAAAATACAAATAAGGTTAAGTACCTCCGCGTCTTATCACAAAACTGTCAGATCTTACACGTTGTAATCGGGTTCGTCAAAAATCCTTAATTTGCCATCCACAAATTTCAAGTCATGATCATTAAAAAATTGGCGGTTCCGCTGGTCAACGAAAAAATTTTACCACAAGTCGAGCATTGTTATATCGCCACCGCGGCCGTGTCAGAGGAGGGATTTGATTTTATTCGTAGCCGCATTCCTACCAAAACTAAGATGGACATTGTTACCGGAGTTACCGGGCCCCTATCGCGTGAAGTGTTGCATAGAATTTGGCGCAACTACCAAGGTCGCATTACCCTCAACATCTACTCGAAAAATATTTTTCATGCCAATGTTTACATTTTCGATTTGCCATTTCGCAAAACCATTGCATTTATTGGTTCAGGTACATTTACACTGGAAGGCCTGAAAGATCACGAAGAACTCTTTTATAAAATTACCGATGCGAAAGAAATTGAAAATTTGAAGTCGTGGTTTGTAGGCTACTATGAATTTTCAGAGCCATTAACGGAAAAAGTCATTCAGGAATATGAGCAAGCAAACCCTGCCTGATGGCTGGCAAGTTTACTTCAATGACTCAAAACTATATTGAGCGTTTTGCCAGAATTCGTCCAGCGCGATGATGCGTGGTTTGAAAAATGAAATCAAATCGGGCCAGTGGTCTTTGTTGAAGATCGAAACATCCTGAAGTTCGCTACAAATTCTGCTGATCGTTTTTCCATCGGCAATCGGTGCATGCAGTTGCCACTTCCATTCTTCGCCTACGGTGGCGTGCAGCATCGTTTTTAGTTCTTCAAATTGTTCAAAAAACAATTCGCGGATGGCCGTATCGCGATGTTCGAGGGCAATGAAAATCATGGCGGTGTTCGGTTGGGCAGCCATTCGAAAGTGTACATCTTTCAAGCCCGTGCGGTAGTTCACCCAATTGATTTTTACGCCATCGGCTGAAGGCACCGGGCTCATGTATCGACCGAATGTAGTCCAGAATTCTTCGCGCAAGCGCGCTGCTTCATCGCGTTTAAACATGGCACTAAGTAATGAGAATGCTTTTCAACTGACTCCGACTCAATGAACTCATTGTTTGATGATTTTGAGGGGCTTTTCCCCATCTATCTTTAAAGTATAAAAGCCGGGCGATAGTAGCGACAAATCAAGTGCATAGTCGAGTAGTTGGCCACTCACAATTAGTTTACCTGAATTGTCATAAATGCTGAATGTGTTTCCAATTAAATTTTTAGAAGGATAGAGAGTTATGCTTTTATCGGTAGGATTGGGTGCGAAACTCGTTTCTCCGTAGGCATTGGTTTCAAAAAATACCGAAGCATACCACGGATTTACACTTCTGCATGTAATATGAACGCGTGCTTCGTATTTAGTAGCCGGTCGCAGTCCCTCGAGTGTCACTTCTTTTGATGTTGATTGGATCGTTTTCCAAGCGGTGCTACCAACAATGGAGTAATCCAGTGAATACGGAACAGGACTAAAAGTATCGCTCCACGAAAACCTCGAACCTGTGTAAGTGATGTCGCTGGCAATGAGATCGAAAGGCGTATGGCAAATGGTAGTGAAGGTTAATGAGGTAAAATCTTTTGTGTTGATACAATACGGAGCAACACGCACCACATAGTTGGTGCCCGGCTCTAAGCCATTGATTACATACGAGGTCGAATTTACTTGAATTGATGTTTCGGGTCCACCGGAAGAAAGAGAATAAAGCAAAGTATAGTTGGCGGTAGCGGATTCATCAAACCATTGGACTCTGGCACTAAAAGGAGTGACAGAATCAGTAATTAGTCCGAATACTTTTGGGCACAGTGTGGTGAATGATGTGTTAATGTAATCCGAGTCGAGATTTGTACAGGCCATTTTTCCACGAACAAAATATTTTTGAGCAGGTTGCAGTTGAGACATAACTCTGTCCGCCCCAATCAAAGTCCAGTTCTGAAGATCTGTGCTGTATTCTAAAATTACAGAGCCACTGTAGCTGCCTGTCCAATTTACGGTTGCAGAATTGAATCGAATGTTGGTCATGCTGATCGATATCAACTTGGGGCAGAGTGTGGTAAACTGTCGGTAGTTAAATTCGACCGTAAAATTGCAACGACCACGAAAGCGGATGTCGTAGGTGGTGCCTGGCAGTAAATTATTAATTCTACTACTGTTATAGGAATAACTGTACTCGAGCGTCAGCCACTCGTTTTTACCACTTGGTGAATATTGAATTTCGAAAGAGTTAATGTCGATGGCTTGTACATCGACAGAATTGGTATTGATATTGTACAAAGAGAAGCTGGATGTGTTTACGCAATCAGTAGTGAACGTTTTGTATGCATAATCTGTAAAGCCAATGTAGCACTTAGCCCTAATTCTTAGTTTATATGATGTGGCATACTGCACACTAAACGTAGGCGAGGTAATCTGGTACCAGTAGGGAGTCCCCACAACGGAATAGTCAATCTGAAATTGATCGAATGTAGTGTTCGCTGGTAAAACAATCGTTGCCGAATAATTGGATGGCTGCACTTGAACCAGTGCGGGATTCAAACAATCGTTGGGAGCGTTTTGCCAGATTTCCAATTGATTGCCATCATGAGGCCAAAAATTGTAATAGTGTGCCGCAATCACTTCAGGTCGGCCATCACCGTTTAAGTCGTTGATATTTATTTGCGTTTCTACAGTCCCGGAATTCGTATTATTCAACGGCATTCCGTAATCAAATACTTCTTCAAAAGAAGCATTGGAGAATGGTTCGTGGGCTTCATTTTTGTTTTTTATAAAAACAGATTTTCGATTCGTAAAGCCTACTATCAGATCAACCTTACCGTCACCATTCATGTCGCCAGCCTTTACTTGTGAAGCAGCATATTTATTTAAGGGCACGTGATGGGTAAGTTGAATGACAGAAGGATCGTTTCCGTTTTCAGTAACTTTCAAGTAAGTGCTATCATAGGGAGAATAGGAAATAAGGTCTTTCCAGCCATCTTGATTCAAATCATTGGCTATATACTTTGCTATTCGCGCGGGCTGCAAATCATCTAGGGTAATTTCTGTGAATGCAAAAGACCCCGGTTGTGTGCTCTCATTTTTTAATAGCGGCACCTTTGTATGATTTACGGCACTTAGTATGACTTCCGGTTTGCCATCATTGTTCAAATCGGCACTACTAAAACTATTCGGATAATAGGGTAGTGTTACTGAAAATTGCTTCGAAAAGTTTTCAGCCAATACCAACCCTTTTGGGTTTTGATTACGAATGACATTAATAGTTGATTGACCCTGAGTAAACGATTGAAGCGTAGCTATATCAATATGACCATCCTGATCGAAATCACGGAAAAGAACATCAAAAAAATACCCAATGGGCATATCTACTGGAGGAGCAAAAAAGAGAAATCCGGGTACAGATAAATTAGGGTAAACTCGAATACCATTTCGGTAAGTACCAATCACATCTTTACGCCCATTTCCATCCAAATCAACAAGCCATTCAACGGAATTAAATTCAACGGTAAACGTATTTCTCACAAACGATTCAATCGTAATGTCTCCGCCTTGATTTACATTTTGGTAAATGGAGAAACTGGGGTAGTGTGAAGCAACAATATCCGGTTTGCCATCCCCATCCATATCTTCTACCATCGCTTGGTAGATAAATAAATCGCTGATACCAACACGAAGTGTTAAGTCCTTTTTTGTAAAATCACCTGAAAACGTTGGCACAAACTCTTGTGTGGATTCTGCCCTTAATCCTGATTGTACATCGAGCAACGAAATAGTGCCAAAGGATGCCCCCGCCGGAACCTTTACTTTTAGTTGTGTTGAAGTACCCAACAAGATAGTGGCTCGAATCGCACCAAAATTGACGATGTTTTTTTCTGGCGCTACATTAAAATTATCGCCTGTAATAATCACTTCTGAACCCACTGCAGCTGCCAATGGAGAAACAGAGGCAATCACCGGCTTCACAGCTGTAAAAATGTTTAACTGACTTGAAGCAGTACTGGCAAAGCCATTAGTCGCGATGAGTCGATAGTAGTAGGTTTGCTGAGGCTGAAGGTTGAAGATTGGAGCAGAAACATTAACAAACTCAGTAGTATCCGACAATGGATAAGTAGCAGTGACGGAACCTAACGATGGCGTAAGCCCATATTCAAAGTAGTAGGATGTGAATAAGCTATTGGGATTTATCTGTCCATACAAAATAGCTGTGGTTTCTGTTACATCTACAGTTTGCTTTATTTTTACGAGCGGTGCTAATGAAATGGTGGTGAACTCTGTTGTAGAATAGGAACTCCCATTTTCATTAGTTGCCACAAGACGCACAAAATAGCGTGTTTGACTTTGCAAGCCAGTCAATGTGCCTTCTACCTTGTCAATGTATTGGTATGACGGAGATGAGCTGCCATAGGCTGTGGTAGGTCCGTATTCAAAATGATAACTGACAGTGCTTCCTCTTGGAACTAGTGTTCCTTTTATCTTTACTGTGGTAGCCGTAATATCAAATAGCGATAAGCCAGTGATAATGGGCTCGTCTATCACACCCACAGCATCCCACGCATTGTTTACCTCTTCATATATCGTTGAATTTTTTCCGTACAGGTCGTCTGTGGCTAGCAATGACCCAATGCGACTGTCCAGATAATCCGAATAGTAACTTAGATATTCGGTTAAGTTGCGATAGGCAATTTTTGATGCGGCATCCATGCCAATGGCATTGACTGTATATTTTTCCTCATTGTCATTTACTCCATTACCACCTTCGCACAAAAGATAATACCAAAAATTTTGAACTCCGGAGTTGTAGTGAACTCCTCCATTATCTTCATAGCCGGTATACCACATATCCCCCAACCAGGTGTCAGGTTGATTTTTGAGATTGGGATTACTGAAATCGCGCAGGCCTCCGGTTCGATAGTACTTAGCCAATTGCCAAGTTGCGGTGTCACCAAAGGTGTTGAACTCAATTGCCTTTCCGAAAATATCAGAGAATGATTCGTTGAGCGCTCCGCTTTCACCATAGTATTGAAGTTGTGCTTCGTATTGCGTGACTCCGTGTGTGAGTTCGTGGGCAACTACGTCTAGCTCGACCAGTGGATTGTTGTTACTGCCATCTCCAAACAGCAGTGTATTTCGCGACCAAAAGGCATTGTTCAAACCAACATCTACATGTACATACGATCGTATACTGCTTCCGAAATTATCATAACTGTTACGATTATGAGTTTTGAAATAGTATTCATAGGATTGTTCAGCAGCCCATTGAACAGAAACGGCAACTTTTTGATACGGTTCATTGTATTCTGTAGTAGAAGAGTAGAAATTGTAGACAGGCACATTGAAACCAAAAATCCAGGCTAGGACGCTTGCATTGTTATAGTTGTAAGTCTCAATCTGTCCTCCATTCATGGTTTGCCCGATTAATCGACTTGAACCATCATCAAATTTTTCAATGCGAATGGGCAGCGTTCCATAATAGTTCGTCAAGCCAGTTCCTACTCCGTAGGGAAGCGGAGGCGATTTTCTTTCTTTTTCAGTGAAGCAATTATGAACCAAACTTACTTTGTTTATCACTTGCCCAGTGCGTGCATCGATCGAAATTCGCCAACGCTCAATCAACGATACATCGATATCAAAAACATAGGCAACTGAAAAGCTCTCTGGAGTAAATGTAAAATTCTTAGATACTATTAATTTTTTTCCGTGCTGCCGAGTGGTATCTTTTGTATTCAGAGCCCGAACCGCATTTTGAAAAGCCTGACTCTCGTTCAAACTTGTTTGCACATCAATGTTTAAACTTCGCACAGATTTACCATTGGCCGATTTTACAAATCCATTTTTTTCATGCACACGATAGCCCATGCCATCAATGGCAATGCCCTTATAATATTGTTGCAAAAAGCGATGCTGCATGCCAAGCTGATCGGTAGACGATTCCGTTTCTGAAAAAGAAAATTCGGCAGGAATGTTAAAATAAGTGCGAATGTTAGTAATAAATTCCGCTGATGCGACTGCGCCTTCTTTGAACTCGACAGCACGTGGTGGCTCGTTGGTATTGCCATAATATACAGTGCCATTTGGCGTGGTCGAAGAACTAATTGCCTTTGCAGCAGAACTTTTTTGTTTCTGCGCAAGAAGCGGACCAACACACAGAAAACTTATCAGTACGAGAATAATTCGATTTGCCATGCACACAGTCCGTAACATCTGCTATACGAGTTAATGATTTATCACTATCGGATGATCTGTACCCAATTTTTGCAGGAAGCAAAATCACCTACTACCAAGCGGAAAAAATAGACCCCTTCGGACAAACCTTTTCCACTCCATTCATTTTTGTAATCGTTCGACTCGAATACTTGATTTCCCCAACGATCAATCACGGTCAGCTGCACAGGTATGCCTACGGTGGAAGGTGCCAATTGATCTATTCCGAAACGTACCTCAAACTGATCGTTAAATCCGGGTGTGCTTTCAGGTGTAATGACGTTGGGAACAAATAACGTATAAAATGGTAATTGAACTGACTCTTCGGTAGGACAAAATTGCTTTTGAGCAATCAACTTTATAGAATAGCGACCATCTTGCTTGTATACATGTTGCAACGATGTTTCTTCGGATACCGTGCCATCACCAAAATCAAAACGGAAGATAACTCCGTCCGCAGGAGGAGTTAAATTTTGCACAATTACCGAAGGACGATCGCTGCAGTTGCCTTCCAGTCGATGGTTCCATTTCAGTTCTACTTTGTCAATTACGGTTATCTCAACCGTATCTTTTTTCTTGCACCCATTGGCATCGATCGTATTTACGAAATACGTGGTGCTGACCTGCGGTTGCACAACAGGTGATGCGTTGGAAGAAGTAAATGAGCGATCCGCTGTAAACCAATCATAAATCGTTGCACCTGGCGCTGACAAGGTGTGTGAATTGCCTTCGCAGATTTGTAAATCGTCTTCCGCCTTTACCGTGTTTCGATTGAAGCTAATTACTTTGATTACCGAATCGGCCTTGTTGCATGTATTCGGATTAATGGCTTTCAGTTTTACGCGGTACACACCGGCATCTTCAAAATCGCCTATAATCGATGTGGTATCTGTTTTAGTTTTCGGAAGAATAGTGCCATTGTCAAAATTCCACAAATAGCTTTCGGCTTGCGTACTCTGATTTTTGAAACGTATCTGCTCCGGATAGCATATTGTATTAATTCCCGGCCGCGTAAAATTGATATCGTAAGTTTGAAATGCTGCGCGCACGTTTTTTACGACACCCAACAATACGGTGTCTCTTTTACTACACCCATTGGCATCTGCGGCTAGCAAATAATAAAATGTGGACTCACTGGGTTGCACAAAAGGCGAGGCTTGAGAGGAAGTAAATTTGCCATCACTGCTTGTCCATTGATAGGTAGCTGCACCAGTTGCAGTTAACTGGTGGCTTCTTCCCTCGCATACAATCGCATCCGAGCCTACAATTATCTCCGGATTAAAATAGTTGATGATCTGAAACGTAGAGTCAGTTTGGCTACACGTACTCAAGTCAGTAATTTTTAATTTCACCCGATACTGTCCGGTATTCTTGTAGCGATGAATCAGCGAGCGCGGATCTGTAGCCACTTGATTGACAATTCTTCCATCGCCAAAATCCCATTGAATGGTTCTTCCTCCGGTACTTAAATTCTGAAAGACGATCGTATCCGGAAAGCACACATTGTTAAATCCGGGTTGCGTTAAGTCTATCGAGTTGGTTTGAAACACTGCTTTGAGTGAGGACAAATCAAATTTGAATGCCGCGTTGTTACAATTCTGACTTCTATTTAAACGTGATTTGGCATTGCGTGTAGTAGGAAAATCGGAACTGGGAAGGTTATTGGTATTTCCAAATGCACAACCGGAACATACGGCATGATACACGATACCAAACTTGTCGAAACGCGATGTGCCGCCATCTACATGGGTTTTTGAAGAGCTCCCGCCCAGATACGTTGAGTATACCAAGGAAGAAGCATTCCCATTTAAAACCATAAAATAAAAATCTGAACCGGAAGTAGTCTTTTGAAAAGCGTCATCTGTAATAGGCATTCCGTTTGTGCTGCTTTGCCAGAAGCCGGTGCTGGGGCTTGAGTTCACGAAGCCTCCCCAGCCGGCTAAATATATGTTATCACAGTCGTTTACTAAAAATGCAGTAGGTGAAATATTAGGAACGATTAGACCATTGCCCGAACCGGAGCCAAAGACGGTGGAGAATTCGAGCGTACTCAAATCGGGTGAAAACTTTTGCAGAAACTGGCCACTGTTGGGATTATGATATACGCCCGGAGTCACTGGTATTGGGCCGGTAGTTTGACCATAACAAAACACGTTTCCACTTGCATTCAAATCGATGAAATAGACTTGATCAAATGAAAATGTTCCGGTGAAAGTAGCGTTGAGAATGACACTTCCATCGGCTGCTACACGTGCTATCCAACCGTCAACTACTCCATTGAAAGTAGTTTGGTAGCTGCCCGCTGTTACGGGAAAATCTGTGCTGGTAGTTCCACCTGCCAAAACAAGATTATGGTTACTATCAAATTTGATGGAGTACGCAGCATCGAAACCGGTGCCACCTATATAACTTGACCAGATGATGGTGGAAAGATCAGGCGCAAATTTGACAACTACCCCATCGGTTGTGCCGCTGTTAAACGAATTATCAAATCCATTGACAATGGGAAAATCGGCCGAACCGGTTACGGAGCTAATGAACACATTTCCGGCATCATCCGTAATCACATCACCTCGCATTTCATCACCATAATTTACGACCAGCGGACCACCCGATTGTTTGGGTAAGTTCAATCCATCATTGCCCGACCCGCCCAAAAAAGTAGAGCCAATTAAGCGATCGCCTGTGGGCGGAAGCCGAGTCACTACGATGTCCCATACATCGTTCGTGTTGAGTACCCGATTAAAGACACTTGTTCCTGAGTTGAAGGATGGATCGAATGAGCTGCCCAGCGTTGGATAATTGTCTGAACTGGAAATTCCCAACACGATTAAGTCACCCGTTGCCTTATCCACAACAAGGCTTTCGGGCGAATCATTGTTTCGACCGCCCAGAAGAGTGGCATACAAGAAGCGGGTTCCGGAAGAGTCATATTTGATAATGGCCATATCAAATTGCCCTTTATGATCGGGTTGAAAGGCTCCGGTGGTAGCTGGAAAAAACCCGCCATTCGATTGGGTAGTTACACCGGCTGAGTAAAGTGTGCCATGCTCACCGGGCGTGGCGGTGCTTCCCCAGTTGTCGGCTGTGGAGCCAGAGTAGGTTGAAAAAATGAGAAGCGGATCAATTACTAAAGTGCGGCATTCATCATAGTCATCGGGAAAAGAAAAGGTGACCAGATTGTTTTGTAAGCGATATTCACTGGCAACGGTGTGTTGCTCCTGGTCGAAAGATTGATACGATACAGGCTTTAACTCTGTTAATGTGCCAAGTGAAGTTTTGATTTGTAATGCACCATACATTTTCTCTACACCATCTACACCACAGTATTCGACTTTTATCTGAGATGGATCGGCTTCGGGGCGCACAATGAAATCATATTTTAGATTGTTGCCCTTGGAGGAAACCCGAAAATCGATTCCGTTGTATACATTCTTATATGTTATAGATCCATAAGCCAATGCATGGGAAGCCCACCGGCAGGAATCACTTCCAACAAAATAGTTGTAGTATCCATCCAGTTGATTTTCTATAACGGGCTTCGCAGTGGTATTTGAGCCAATCAGATTGATGCGAAAGTAATGACCGTTTATTTCCTCGCCAGACGGATGTCCATCAGATTCATTGACCTCGCCATGACCAGCCAGATGGCGATGTTCCATTTCCTCCAGGTCGAGTAGCAAAACCGAAAACCCGCTGGCAGAAACACCCACTCGCCCGCCAGGCACTTGCGCTTGAAAATCGATGTCATTACTCCACTGCCCTTTGTTTTGTATGAATTTTAACCCAGTGTAATTTTGAACCAAAGCATGAAGTGAAACGAATAGAAGCAAAAAGGCAAAACGCATAGATTACAAAGGTACTAAATTATGACTTTCGATTAGCAGGCAAATACCGATGATGGTAGTTGTGTGTTTCCGGCTGATAAATTAGTTAGCACATGGTCGGGTAAAGATGAAAAGGATTCGCACTTAGGTAGGTACACCCACACCCATTAAGGAAGTAACATTTCCATAATGTTTTCTTTTTTTTGATTTGAAACTAAACAATTGATTTTTCGAAATGCGCTAATTAATTCTTTGCAATTGTTCGTTCTATTTCGGATAATTGACAGATCTAATGCAAAAGAAATTTGAGACTCGTCAAGCAAATAAACCTTTATTTTCAAGAGGGCAACTCGGACAAAGTTTACGAAATAGATCTGTGCGAATCTGGTGACGGATACATTGTCAACTTTCGGTATGGTCGCAGAGGTGCATCGCTGAAAGAAGGAACAAAGACAATTTTTCCGGTAGCACTGCCGGAAGCTGAAAAAGTGTTTGCGGCCTTGGAACAGGAGAAACGCAAGAAGGGATACACCGCAGCAGGTGAAGCACCATTGGTGATTTCAGCCATGCCACGCACTACCTCCAGCGGAATTGATAAAAGACGTAAGGCAATTCTCAAAATTCTGAAAGTAGCAGCTGCAGGTGAAGAGCCCGAAACGTGGCGACTTTCACGTGTAATTTGGAGAGCCGGTGATTTAAAACTGAAAGAAGCAATTCCTTCGATTCATAAATTAACAGACACTTCAGATTCATTTACGCTTTATTCCATCGTGTGGGCCATTGGCCGTTGTGGCTCTGCATCAGATGTTCCGTTATTAAAAACACTTCAGGCTAAACCAGTATTGCCACAACATATCAAGCAACTGATTACAGAGGTGTTGCTAAAGCACACAGAAGGTTCAGAGAAAGAGCAGTTACTAAATCAAATCCTCGGAGGCTTGCCATTGCCAATTCAAAAAAATGTTCAGGAAAAAAATTACAAACTTCTGACCAAGCAATTGCGCGAGTACTTGTTTGAACTGAAAACCACTTCCAACGAATACCTCGTTAACCTCTATCAACTTTCTCGTCAAGATCAGTCGCTGCACAAGGTGCTCTTGACTATTCTGGAAGAAGTACCCTTGGCTGTGAATTTTTTCAAGCACATACGTCATATTTTTAAGACGTCTGAAATGCTGGAAGACTATGCTACCTATGCAGTGATCGCAAAAAATATTGAAAAGCGCCCGGGTAATTTTAGTTCTTTCTATTACGAACAAGGTCAAAGACAGAACAGTGCATTTACAAATACCACCAAGGGCTACCTGACATCACGCGTGTTGCGTTTTCTTCGCAACTACGGAGAAATGGGTGAGCCAGCCTATACTGAATTAGCTTCGGAATTATTGTTGGCATTTCGCGATGATCAGGATGCAACCAAACCGTATCAAACAGCTGATGTCAGTTATCACTACAACTCGACCACTCGTACACATATCCGAGAGGAGAAGATAACCCATTTTGACAGTTATGCTCCTTTTCAAGCGTTTAACTCTATACTTTATAAGAACAGCGCACGCTATCTGCCTGGCAAACAAGCATGGAAGTGTATAGCACCATTTGTTCCGGGCAACCCCACACCCACTTCGCGTGAAGAAGCGTATCCGCATCTGTGGAATAAAGCTCCGGAAGAAATTATCGCTTTGCTTGCCAACAGTAAAGCAAATCGAGTGCATGAATTTGCATTGAAAGTTTTTACTGCCAATCCAACATTCGAAGCGCAAGTTGAAATGCAGCATGTCGTTCAATTTGTGCGTGCGCCATTTTTGTTGACACAACAGCTCGGGTTGACTCTGGCAAGAAAAAAATTCGATCGGTTAGATCCCAACAAGGAATTGTTGATTGCCATGTTGGAGAGTAGTCTGGCAGAAGCACGTGAGCAAGCTTTTTCATGGATCGACAACGAACGGAAATTATTACTGAGCGATGCCGAATTTGTTGTCAGAATTTTGCTGGTGACAAGAAAAGAAACACATGAGTGGATACGCTCCTTCCTTGCTTCGATTAGCATGGCGCCAGCGCAGAGCGAGGTGATTGCAGCCAAACTGATTACTCACCTGATCAGCATGGAAATCGAGACAGAAGAAGACCGATTGCTGCTCCGTCAGTTATCGGATACTTTGGTGAATGTGTTTTCTTCAACATTGCGAAACATTCACCTGCAGGTGATTCGCGATATGTTCGCGAATCCTTCCGAGGAAATACACGCACTCGCAGGGAAAATCCTGTTGAAGCATGAAACAAAAGCAGAAGATTTGCCGGACGATTTCCTCGCATTGCTTTTGCAGTCCGGAAATCCATACACACGCGGCATTGGCATATCGTTACTAGGTCAATTTTCGGATGCAGCATTGCTGGCCAAAAAAGAAGTATTGATTAGCTTTTGCATTTCACCTTTGGAGGATGTTCGCAGTGCTGTCCGACCAATCATCTTCCGTTTGGTGCAATCAACGCCCGACTTTGGTATTACTCTGATTGATCTTTTTGTGCCCGCATTTTTGATGAAAGAATCCTACGAAGGATTGCACGAAGATTTATTGAGTTTGTTGGCCAATGAGTTGGGTGGCAGCTTGTCGGCAATCTCGAAAGAGCGTTCATTACGATTGTTGCATTCTAAGTTCAAGTCGGCTCAGCAATTGGGTTGTATCTTGTTGAAGAAAAATATCAAGGAAGAAGAACTTACTGTAGCTGAGTTGGTGAAGATGGGCAACAACCCTACACAAGAAGTACGACTTTATGCGTGGGAAGCCTTCAAGCGAAACAAAGAAAAAGTGCGGGCAGAAAAAGAAGAAGCTTTGAAACTGACCGACTCTTCTTGGGATGATACTCGCCTTTTCGCATTTGACTTTTTTCGAGAGCAGTTTTCAGAATATGATTGGAATACAGAATTGCTGGTAATGCTTTGTGATAGCGTGCGCGAAGATGTGCAAGCTTTCGGGCGGGAAATGATTACCCGCTTCTTTGTGGCTGATCAGGGCACTGACTATTTATTGAAGCTCAGTCAACATCCAAATACGAAGGTACAGTTGTTCACAACAACTTACTTAGAGCAACATGCCACCGATAACTACGAGGTACTTCAATCATTAAAACCTTACTTTATCACGCTGCTCTCACAAGTAAACAAGGGACGCGTTGCCAAAATAAGAGTAATGGAATTTTTGCGGAAAGAGGCGCTGAAGAATGAGACTAACGCAAATTTTGTTTTAGAAATCCTCAAGCGTGTTTCAGCTTCGGTGGCGATTGCCGAAAAGGCACAATGCATTGCGCTGATGCGCGATATTCAAAGTCATTTCGCTGCATTACAGTCGCTGCTCATTGTCAAACCCTATTCCGACTATATAAAAGCCTAGTCCATGGAGTTTAACTACAAGTTTAAAGGAGATACTTCAGTTGGGGGCAATGCCCATGCAACGAATATGAGTTTTGCTCCCGATGTGTTGCGCGATCCTACGTATTTCTCTGGCTACCTAAACAAACACATTCCATTTCGCGAAGCTATTTCAGCGCTGCATGATATTGTGGTTTCTGATTTTCGATTTAAGCCAAAAGATAAATCAGATTACAAAGCGTGGGCGCAGCAACAGGAAGATATTTGGTTGGCCGAGTACATTCGCAGTTCGGCTGATGTTGAACTTAAGTTGAGAAGTATTCGCGATGAACTGGAAGTGATTCGAAAGCAGAAGGACGAGATCAGCGGCCCGTTTTACAAAGCAAGAAAAAAATATTTTGACTATCTCTATTCCGCCAACCGCGATGCATGGATTGTATTAGATCCTGTGATTACCGTTCACCCGGATGAATTGTTCTTCGAATGTTTTAGTCAGGATGAATCATCGTATGGTAAGTTGGGGTGCAACTATAATGTCTTCAATAAACTGAGTGAGTTCAAATGTGGTACTACCAACATTGATTACTCATCAGACTTGTATCAGGAGTTCCAAAAAATTCGTGAGTATAAAGAAACGCACTTTGCCATTGATCCTTCTGGATTTGAAGTGCAAACCACACGGGAAGAAAGTTACAAAGAAGTGAAGATTGATGTGCCGGCCAGTTGGGTGCGCGGCTTTTTGCAGGTAAGTTCAGCAATGACGCTTCCGGCTGCCAAATTTGAATTGCATCCGATGGATGTCTACAATATTTGCTTTATGCTTCGCAGGCATAAGGAAAAAGAAGGCCCACGATCAATTCGTTGGATATTGAAACCCGGTGAGCCGGTGAAACTTATTTTCGAGCCGTGGAATTTTGAAGTAAAATGTCCCCGTTCCATCTACACTGGAAATGTAGCACGCGAAATTCGGATTTGGGGAAGAAGAAGATTGCTCTTGCTAGAGCGATTGATTCCGATTGCCCAGTCATTTCATGTGGTGCTTCTCGGTTCCGGTCTACCTTCATTTTACATCGCAGATTTAGGCGACATGAATTTCACGTTGGGGCTTTCCGGCTGGACGGCAAACGATTGGTCGCGATTGGGTAATTTTGATTTGCTCGCACCACGTCAACAAACGGATAGTATGACCATGCAAAAAGTGTATTCAGGATTGCGGGAAAAATGGGTTGAAAAACCAGAGACTCTCGCTACACGCTTGCAGTTAGATCAAAGTGTGGTGCTCGGTGCGCTTGCCGCGTTTACACAAACCGGTCGTGTAATCTATGATATTAATCAAAGCGCTTACCGTATTCGAGAGTTATCGCGTGAAGCGTTGCCAATGGAAGAGTTGCGATTTGCCAATCCACGCGAGGATGCGGCCACTCGTTTTGTACTGACTAAAAATATAGTGAATAGGTCAGCAACGGTAACTCCCGAGGGCATGACAAAACTGAATGGAACCGTGCGCGATAAGGATCATTCTTTTCAGGCGGAGTTGATCATTGATAAAGACGAGCGAGCGTTGAAAGGAAAATGTACGTGCAATTTTTATCAGCAAAATAAAATGATGCAAGGTCCATGCGAACACATGTTGGCATTGAGAATAGCGCAGCGTGAAATGAAGTAAAGAACACCTCTAAAACACATTTACCTTCTCTCATTGGAGAAGGTAAGGGTTGAGGAAATAGAAAGAAGAGTTTAAGAGATGTCTTAAAGTATTTTTGAAATTATAAATATTAAAATTAGTTTTAACCTGGTAGCAGACGAGGGTATTAAGACTTGCAACCCGGGCGGTGTATCACCGTCCTTGTACACAGCTTGCTAACGCGCCACTGGCCCGTTCTTAACTGTGCGATCCTGCAACCTACACACTATTTCCGGTGCGAATTCCGGGAATTGAAATAATGTGTAGGTTGCGTCTCGCTGGAGTTGACCGCTCCAGTCCTGAGTATGACGAAGTGTACCCTCGCTGCTACTTTTTTTATGACCTATGGCCGATTCACAATCTACGCGTCAGCAATTATACGATCGAATTAAGAATTCTTCGAAAGATGCGGTCGTGCTGGAAGAAATGAAGCGTCTGGGCTTCTGGGCAAAAAATGAAAGTGCCCCTTCACTACCGGAAATTCTAATTCAGAAAGAAGCGGCACTCGTTCAAGAGTTGCGACAACTGACAGAACAGCAGCAAAAATTAAAAGACAAGCAACAACTATTAAAAGAAGTTCGCAAAGCACGATTGGAAAAATCACGTGCGAAGCGGGAAGAAAATAAGAAACTCCGTAAAGAAGCACGCGAAGCAAAAGCAGCACGCTGGAAGGAGAAGAAAGAAAAAGATATTGTTTATTTAGGTGCGAATGTATCAGGTGGTTTATCTCACACAGCCAGTGATGCAACTTTGCTTGGCAAACATCAGTTGCCAATTTGGAATTCGGTAGAAGAACTCGCTCGCGACATGAAAGTAAAAGTGGGTGAGTTACGATTTTTAGGATTTAACCGTGCCGTCAGTAAAGTCAATCACTACAAACGATTTTATATTCCTAAAAAAACGGGAGGCAAGCGCTTGATCTCAGCACCGATGCCTCGTTTGAAAACGGCTCAAACTTGGATTTTAGAAACGATCTTGAATAAAGTGGCGCCAAGCGAACAAGCGCACGGCTTTGTGTTAAAGCGCTCGATCGTGAGCAATGCATTGCCGCACGTAAAAGCCGATGTAGTGATCAACATTGATCTGAAAGATTTTTTTCCTTCTATTCATTATCCGCGCGTGAAAGGCGTGTTTCAATCACTTGGATACTCTGAACAATTAGCTACACTTTTTGGATTGATTTGTACTGAACCGGATTGCGATACGGTGGAGTTGGATGGGACTACGTACTATGTTTCGAACTCGGAAAGATTTTTACCGCAGGGAGCGCCTACCAGTCCTGCCATTACCAATATCCTTTGTCGCAAGTTAGATGCGCGGTTAAAAGGCATTTCGACTAAACTGAATTTCACCTACACGCGCTATGCCGATGACCTTACTTTTTCAACATCGGGCGAGCATGTAAATAAAACAAAGACGCTGCTCGGGTTTATTAAGAAAATTATTCGCGAAGAAGGTTTAGTGATTCATCCGGATAAGCTGCGCGTGCAACGCAAAGGAGCCCGCAAAGAAGTGACGGGTTTGGTAGTAAACGATAAACCTTCCATTGCTGCCAAAGAGTTGGATAAATTCAGAGCATTGATTTATCAAATTGAGAAAGACAAAACCTTGCAGGGCAAGCATTGGAAAAACTCTCCGCACCTGCTCGCCTCTATGAAAGGCTATGCGAATTTTGTTGCGATGGTTGATCCTGCTAAAGGAAAACCATTGGTGCTGCGCGTGAATAAAATTCTGGATGAACACGGCTATAAACATGTGATCAAGCATAAGCCAAAGCCAAAAGTTGTTGCTGCTTCAGAGCAACCTGTTCCTGCAAAGAAACCGTGGTGGAAATTTTGGTAAGTAGTTCATTCCTTAATAGATCGACTTATCCCAAATTAAGTTTTTGTTAAGGGATTTTAATTTGCGGTTTTACTAGTACCTTTCTTTCCTATTCTACACCCTTAAACCACACACGTCATGGGAAAATTTGTTATCAGCACACGTACAAACGGAGATTTTCAATTCAATCTGAAGGCCGACAATGGTCAGGTAATTTTAACAAGCCAGGGTTACACTACGCGCGCAGCCTGCGAAAATGGCATTGAATCAGTGCGTACCAATGCGACAGATGATGCGCGCTATGAACGCAACCGTTCGGCCAATGGCAAAGATTACTTTAATTTAAAAGCAGCCAATGGCCAAGTTATAGGTTCGAGCGAAATGTACGAAAGCACCGCAGCCATGGAAAATGGAATTGCTTCAGTAAAAAAGAATGCGCCTGATGCAACGGTGGAAGGTTAAGCGAGACATCGCGTAAATCGTTAGCGGTATCATCAGAAAGAAGAGTGATCTCTTCTTTTTTTATGCCGAGCATGTTCACCAATAACCAACAAAACTTTATGCTGAGTTAATTTTCGCATCATATTGGTTGGGTAGTATTGTAACCTCCTAACACTACTCAACATGTCTGCAAAACTACTCGCCACCATCTTTTTGAGTTTCATTTCGATTCCAGTGCTCGCGCAGCGAGTAACCGAAGATCAATTCCTAGTGGCTCCTTATCTTCAGTTTTCCACCAAAACAGGAATGTACATATTATGGGAGACCCGCGAAGCGGCTACCTCGCGCATTGATTTTAGCGAAGCCATGATGAAGGATAAGAAACCAAGACTCGACCAACATGTCACACTTTCCGGCACCCGACTGATGCACGAATTATTTCTTTCGAACCTCAAACCCGAAACAAATTATTTTTGGCAAGCAACATCGGTTACGGCCAAAGGAGATACGATCCGATCAGGAGTTTATACATTTAAAACGGCTGTGAACGATAGCAGTGCATATATGTTCGCATTGGTAGGCGATACCCAGCGCAATGACCGTACACCTTGGGCATGGGGAAAAATTTCAGCGCTTGTTTGGCAAGACCGTCCAAACTTTGTGGTACATGCTGGTGACATTGTAGATGCGGGCTTAGATAAAAGTGACTGGTTGGATAATTTCTTTCCCAATTCACGACCACTTATTAATCGAGTGCCCTTGTTTACAGTGTTGGGAAATCATGAACAAGATGCTCCCTATTATTATCAATACATGGTAGCTCCGGCTCCGGAATATTATTACACGTTCACCTACGGCAACGCCCAATTTTTTATGATCGACACTAATCGTGATGTAACCGAAGGTTCGGATCAATACAATTGGCTGGAAAGAGAACTCGCTAAGTCGAAGGCTACTTGGAAGATTGCGATTCATCATCACCCGCCTTATTCATCGGACAGTGATGATCATGGAGATACGAAGAACGCACTCTCTACTTTGGGAACACATGCGCGCAACTTGGTGCCGTTGTACGAGCAGTATGGCTTAGATTTGTGTCTCTTCGGTCACACGCATCTATACGAGCGCAGTTGGCCGATTAAGGAAGATAAAATCAATATGAAGAATGGAGTGGTGTACATCAATTCAGGCGGTGCTGGTGGAAATTTGGAAGACTTTGCTCCTACACGTAGTTGGTTTACGCAAGAATTACAAGCCGTGCATCATTACTGCACATTCAATGTGTTTGAAAACAATCTTTCCTTTAAAGCTATTGACCATGAGGGGAAAATGATCGATGCGTTTCAGATGACGAAGCCGGAAGCAGATAAAAGTCAGGCGAGAATTATACAGCCACCGGTTCCGATCATCAATACCACTGGCTCATTGTTTGAAAATGAAACAAATGTAAAGTTAGAGGCTGCGTTTGAAGGATTGGAGATTCGCTACACACTGGATGGCACCGAGCCTTCGCGCAACAGCGTTGTATATTCCCAGCCCCTTAAAATAAATAAGACTACTACTCTTTCTACACGCGCCTATTCAAAAGACGGTAAGGCCAGCCGCTTAAATAAAATGCAACTGACAAAAATGGCTCCACAACCTGCTGCCAAGTTGAAGAAGACGGAGCCCGGGGTTCGCATGAGTTATTATGAAGGGGTGTGGAGTCAGGTACCTGATTTCTCAAAACTCAAACCAGTTAAGAGTGGCATGGTGAAGCAAATCGGGCTTTCGGAGATTGGCCATCGCAATGACGAATTTGGTGTGGTGCTGGAAGGATATGTGGAGGTTGCAAAAACGGGAGTTCAAACTTTCTATTTGAATTCAGATGATGGGGCCAAGCTTTACATCAACGATGTGTTAGTAGTAGATCATGATGGCGATCACAGTGCAATAAAAAAAATGGGACAAACGATATTGGCGCAGGGCAAACATAAAATCCGCATAGAATACATCGAGGTAAGGGGCTCGCAATTTCTTCAGGCTGGCATGGTGCAAGAAAGTATGGGCGCAGTTCCTTTTGCTGCTTTTCAGCTTTCACACTGATTGAGATGGATAATTTCGTCTAACAGGCTCAGGTAGCTTCATCAAATACCGGTATAAAGTTTTTGTTTGACTATGTCTTGATTAGATTAACTTCAATCCTAAATCAGTAAGGGTTTTATTTTCACAGTTATTGATAGGTTTCATAAGAATGAAGGCATTAGCTAATACCAAACATGATTTCACTTGAATCATTACATTTGGTTCTTTTAAGATTTATTCATGGAAACGCCCAATCCCTTTATTGCTGCCGTTGTGCAAACCTCGCCTGTGTTTTTCAACAAAGCGCAAACTGTTGAAAAGATTCAAAGCCTTATTGGTGAGGCCGCACGACAAAAAGCGTCACTCATTCTTTTTCCGGAAGTCATTATTCCGGGCTATCCGCGCGGATTGATTTTTGGCACCACTGTTGGTAGTCGATCAAACGAAGGAAGAGAAATGTTTTTACGCTACTGGGAAAACTCTATTGTAGTGCCAGGGCCGGAGACCGATTTACTCGCTCGCTCTGCAAAAGAGGCGAAGGCTTATGTGGTAGTGGGTGTAACAGAAAAAGACAAAGTGAGTGACACGCTGTATTGCACATTACTTTATTTTTCTCCGGAAGGAGAATTGATTCACAAACACAGAAAATTAAAACCCACCGCTGCCGAGCGAATTTTGTGGGGTGAAGGTGATGGAAGTGATCTTCAGGTCTTAGATACACCCATCGGCAAACTCGGTGGATTGATTTGCTGGGAAAACTATATGCCACTGGCACGCACAGCACTTTATCAACAGGGAATCGAAATGTATATGGCGCCCACAGCAGATTGCAGAGCAACATGGCAAACATCTATTGAACACATTGCATGCGAAGGTAGATGCTTTGTATTGGGATGTAATCAACTGATGACAGGCGAACATTATCCAGATGATTTGAAAGTGCAATTATTACAGCCACCATCACTGATTACGAGTAGTGGAGGAAGCTGTATCATTTCACCTTTTGGAAAACCACTGTCCGGCCCGCTTTATGATCAGGAAGGAATTTTAACAGCCGAAATTGATCAACGCGAAATCATCAAAGCCAAAATGGATTTTGATGTGATCGGCCACTACGCCAGGCCTGATGTTTTTGACCTAAAAGTGAAGGGTATAAATTCTTGAAAAAACTCAAATCATTTAAGTATAGATCACTCCTCATACCCATAAATGATATTCGCGATTTCCGTAGCCAGATTATCGGCATGGTCGTAAATCACATCATCCAGCTTTCGATATCCTTCCGCACTCAGGTTATGAATTTCTTCTGCATAGCGCTGCGCAATAAAATCTTTGGCACTGCGAGTGATTTGTTCGATGCAATCTTTAATATCCTGCTGCTCTTGCATGGCAGCTTCGTAAAGCGGATCTAAGTGGTCTTGTATTTCTTCGGCATCCATGGTACTTAAATTCAATTATGATTCGAAATTTAATCCAACTATTTTACTTTCTGCAATTCGAGATCCTTAAAGTCAAACTACGAAACCTGAATTTGATCGGTTTCCTTAATCAGATTTTATTCGTGCGCTTTACCAAATCCTGGGATTTCAATACTCGTCAGACACCAATAACCATATTCCATCACCATTTGAAAAGCACAACTACCTGACACGGATTCGGTCTTTTGTTGATGTTGCCGTAGTGTGTAGGCAATCGTGGCTTTGGCTGTTCCGGTTCCGTTTTCCAGATCAAACTTTATTTCTTCAACAGCCAATTGATCCAATGAAATGGAAGGATGTGCCTCTTGAAAAGTAAGAATGATCGCATTCATAGCTGCTTGTTCATGTTGCGCGCCATTAAATGTAATTTGACTCGCCAGCGACATTCCATCAAACTTCTCATCCCACTTTTTGGTAAGTAAGCTCGTAACAAAGTCGTTTATTAGCCTATCGATGTCGTACGCGTGATTCGGATGAAAATCTTCATATGTGAAATGCGTCATCATTCCTTCCATACGAATGCTGTCCATTTCACGCTCAAACAATTCTTCGGTAATAAATTTATAAATCGTGGCCGCGGGATACTCACACAAACAACCCAGTTCAACTCCTTTTGCCTGCATGGCATTTTCCAACGCTTCGAGCGCAGCAGCTATTTCGTTTTCCGGCAATGATTGTATCGGGACAAAATCCGGGCGGCCAATAAACTCATAGACCTTTACCCGTGGAGTTTCTTTGTATAATTTCTCAAAATTGTAGATCTGGTTGAGCCATTGATTTTCCATGGCCGGGCTCAAGCCTTCTGAATGATGGCCCTTCATGCCATGCTCTAATTCTAATTTTAGTTTGAGCAGTTCATTTTCTGCTTTGAGTTCATCTTCTGATTGCATAATCTTTATTTTAATCCTCCAAATAGTTAAACTGTACTTTTTCAATCATCCAACAAGGTTGCTTCCAAATGGATGAAGGGGGGATAAAAACAAAAAAATTACTTACTCCTCATAGCGGTAGATGATATTTGAGATTTCGGTAGACAGCCTATCCGTATGCCGGTAAATGACATCCTCCAGCTTGCGATATCCTTCCGCACTCAGGTTATGAATTTCTTCTGAATAGCGCTGCGCTATAAAATCTTTGGCGCTGCGCGTGAGGTGATCGATACAATCTCTAATATCCTTCTGCTCTTGCATGGCAGCTTCGTAGAGCGGGTCTAAGTGGTCTAGTATTTCTTCGGCATCCATAGTAGTAGTTTTAGTACAATTAGAATGTTTTGGAGAGTAAACAAATGTAACGAGCTTCTGGCAATAAGTAAAGATTTAATCTTTGTAATTCGATCACAACCGTGCTAGTAGATCAGATGTTTCCACTTTTCTTGACTAAATTGGCAGTCGCCATTTCTGATCGAGATGCTTGATAAGACTGTTCCACAAACTAAAAAATGAAAACACTGCTGATAACACCCGAAGGTTTAGAGAAGTTGAAAGCAGAGCTCGACCACCTGTGGCGTGTGGAGCGTCCCGACACGACCCAAAAAGTAAACTGGGCGGCCAGCCTGGGCGATCGCTCCGAAAACGCAGACTATCATTACAACAAAAAGCGCCTGCGCGAAATTGACAAGCGCGTCTTGTATTTGCGCAAATTGATAGACGATCTGAAAGTGGTAACCTACTCGCCTTTTCAGGAAGGGAAAGTGATGTTTGGCGCGTGGGTGGAAATCGAAAACGACAAGGGGATGAAGAACCGCTTTCGCATTGTGGGTGGCGAAGAACTGATCGGAGCGAAAGATTACATCTCGATGGACTCTCCGATGGCACAAGCACTATTAAAAAAAGAAGTGGGTGAAGAAGTAATCGTGAAAACGCCAGCCCGAAATTTTGTGTGGCGTATTACTAAGATTGAGTATCAGAAATAAGGACACTCTAAAAACTCGATTTGGCCCTTCTCTTTGTGTAGAAGAGAGTGGGTTGAGGTAATGAAAAGGGTTTTCGTTATTTCGTTTTCTTTCGCACCAATGTATTTTTGCCAACGGTGTAGGCATACGCGGCAGCGGGAAAAAACTGCAACGTAAAATCTCCTTCTGTTTTTGTTCCTTCTTTATCAATGGTAGTTACAAGCGCTTTGTCCAGCCCACTTTCGTTGCAAAACTTAACTAAACTTTTCAGCTCTTGTGTTTTTTCAAAATAGCGGTTGCTCCATTTTATTTCAAGTGCCCAGTTCGGCTTTAGATTTTTTTCATCAATGCCAATCATATCTACTTCACCTCCGTTCCAGCGGGCATAGTAAGGTGTAAACCACTCGCGGTGCATCCATTGCGCATAGATCGCTGTTTCCACCATGTTGCCCATCTGGTCGTCTGTGGCTGTAAGTGGCGAGAACAATGCACTCCGCATAGAGGGATTGGTGAGGTACAGTTTAAAAAAATTGTCGCGCAGAAAGCGCTTGCCACTTTGATCCACGCGCTTTACTTGTTTGAGCAGGAATGCAGCTTCAAGATATTCAATGTATTTTTTCAACGTGTTCTTAGGCACTCCACTGTTCTGACTTAGTTCTTCATAGCTAAACTCGTTGGCAGTGTTGTAGGTAATGGAAGTGAACAGCGAGTTGAGTTCCTGCACATCGCTAATGCCATACAGACTTGGCAAGTCGCGCAGCAACACTTTGTCTACAATGTCTTGTCGGATAAAACGCCCAGGGTTGGTTTGAATTTTTTCATTGAAGATCACTTCCGGGTAGCCACCAAAATTCAGGTAGTTGACAAAATGTTTATTTAGTTCATCCAAGTGTGTGGAGGTATAGAAGGCCGATACGTTTCCGTTCCAGATAACGGAGGTGGGCACCATCAGGTGATTTTGATCTTTTAACTCCACGTATTCGTGAAAGGTGAGTGGAGGAAGCATAAAGTCAGTGAATCGCCCAGCACCACTTTCCTGACTTTTGTATTTGAGTGCCGCAGCAGCCGAACCGGAAGCAATAAATTTGCATTGGCGGTACGAGTCCACCAGTGATTTCAGATGCACTTCCCATTCGCGGCAATATTGAATCTCATCGAAAATAACATACCAATCATTTTTATCGGTGTTGCCACTCGCTTCTTTTCCCAATTGAAAAAGTTGCTCTAATGTTTTATGGATGTAGAGCGGATTTTCGATGGTGAGAAAAATTATTTTTCGTGCCGGCACCTTCGCCATCAATAGTTCTTCCACCAGATGGTAAAGCATAACTGTTTTGCCCACACGTCTGGGGCCCATCAACACCAATGCCCTGCGAATGTCGTTTTCAAATGCTTGTGGTTTGAATAATTCGAAGTAGGCCCTTCGCTGCATCTGGTTGTAGTCGTCTTCAATATGCCCCGTTACCCACCACGGGTTTTCAAACCGGATGCGGTCAATGATCTGCGATTTAGCGACTGAATTGAGCATTATTTTCCTTATTTCACCAAAAATAGCAAAATAAGATCAAATGATTGACTCTAAATACGAGTATTTTCTAAAATAAGAAAATTTTGCCTGGTTTGAATACTTATTTTAATGTGTCGGATTTGCGCCACCTGCCCGAAATATTTCTGCCGTTTTACGGAGTTTGGGCACCAGAATAAGATTTTAGCTTTCGATATCCTTATTGGTTAACCGATACCCGTATCACCTCACCCGACTTTAGCGCCACATCAATCGAAGCGAATGACTTTCCATGATCCATACCCTGAGCGCATTTTCGTTTCACTCCGTTTACAAATAAATAATTGTGATTGCCCGGCATACACGCACGCCACGTAAGGGCATCTCCACTTTGATTGCTGAATGTGGTGGTGTGCGTTCCTGTGTGTTTCACAGAAATAAAGTTTGAAAACACCGGAAGCATTTTCAGCTCGGCCCAAGCGCCTGTTTCTAATCTAGGCAACGTGTTGATGGTATTCGTGGAAGCATCGGCATCAATACCCATGAGACCGCGTGTTATATGTTCAATGATCGTAAATGAATTTTCCGGATAATCGCGTCTGGCATTTTCAGCGGCACACAGATCAACGATCATTTGCGAAGCCAGTTGCGAATCGCCATTTTCATAAAACAAAATGGGCAAATACGATTTTAGTTCAACAATCAGCTTTAGATAATTTTTGCGGTACTGCTCCATCAGGTTCGCTGCCTGCTTTGAATTGTCAATCACATTAAAGTAAAGCAGGTAATGCAAAAAGGCCTGATCATTGCCCACCATAAAATAATCAAACGACTGATCTGCGTATTGCACCGATCGATATTCTTGTTTTGCCTTATCCCACCAAAAGTCATTTAGAAATTGTCGTTCGCGTTTCGCTTTGTTTAGATAAATCGCTGCCTGATTGGACTCACCATTCAATTTTAAAATCTCTGCATAGGCACGGTAAGCAGCGATGAGCGAGGCCGTCAAATCAATACCTAACTTTGTTTCACCCCGCCCGCCTTCATTGTAGGTAGGAATGCCACGATTCACACCAAACCGTTTCGCGTTGTTGCTGTGCAGCTTGCGATCGCGCTGCGTAACCTTGTCGAACTTCAACTGCCAATGATCGACATAGTTATTCAGGCTGAGTGCATAAAACTTTTGAAAAGCCGGATGCTGTAAATAATTTTTATCTCCCGTCCATCGATACAAGCGCCAGGCATTGTACACCACATCAAAATTGGCGGGCAGGTTATACCAAAAGTCGCTGTCATTTTCGTAGTCTATTGGAGCGGGTTGGTTGTAGCGGTTGATTTCCCAATACGAACAATAATCTTTTTCTGCGCTGATGTTTTCAGCAAACTTTTGAAACATGTTTAAATTGTGTTGGTTCAGACCGAGCATGGCTGCACCGACTGCCTGATGCGAAACATCGCGCATGCAAAATGCCTCTCGCTGTGGTAAAGCCGCTTCATACCAATAGCTAACAGGATCGGTTCCATCATGTGCAAAGGAGAGGGCTTTGTTTTTTGCCCACACAAAGGCACTGTCTAAACGCGCGTGGCTGCTTTCAAAAGTTACCTGCGCTTGGGCACATACGCTCAACAGAAGGAGTGTGGATACCCGATACGTACGCCACGCGGCAGCGAGTAAGATTTTCATGGAGTTCAATTTCGGCTAACCTCAAAAAAGGGAACACTTCAATTCGAGGTGGAATCAGATTCATGAAATTCGACTTCCTGATCAAATCCGTCTGACGCGGAATATTCACGCATTACTTTTTGAAGCTCCCCGGATTTACTGATCTCCTGAAGGCCATCTTTGTGCATGGAATACATCATATCGTAAAACCCATCTTTGGGATCGAGTTTGGTGATCATGCCATTGTACCCAAACGAACTGTACGACACCCACAAAGAATCACCTTCTACTTTTCGTACTTTCAGCAGGTAATATTTATACGGACCTGTTTCTTTTTCATTTTTCAAAAAATAAATATCACCTGTTTTCGGATCATTGAGATAGGCTTTTTCCTTTTCACCGTTTTGTATTCCTTGATAGGTAAAGAACACGATCGCTAGCAGAATCAACGCTAACCCGGAAAACAGATACTTCGGAATCGGCACCGCAGCTTTCAGTTGTTGAATGGCACCTTTCGTGCCCAACTCAATATTATTTTCCTCTGCCTCATGCTTACAATTTGTGCAGACAATAACTGCCGTTTTCTTATAAGGAAACACCGGTATCCAAAAGATGTGCACATACTTGGCGAAAATGGCGATCACCGATTGTTTTTGCTGGCAATTAGGACACTCATAATTTTCTAAAGGAGCCTGCTTAATATTCTTTGCATTCCAGCCGTAAACAATCATAGTATTTTAGGTTTTGTGAGAACCAAGATACTAGAAAGAAATAGTATGATCCAAGCTGAGATCAAACACTTCATTACGTACCGATAATTTCTTTTGGGCGGCTTGCGGGCTTTCCGCTACAAGTCCTCGTGTCGGCCATGCCACTATCGAATAGGGGCCGCCACTGTGGGCTTTTCGCTTCAATCCCTGCCGCGTGTGCAGTGCGTTGTGTCACATGGCAGTGATTGATCAAAATAAAAGCTTGGCACAAGGGGCTTCGCAGAAATTCCGACACTAATTCTAAAAGGCAGGAAGCGATTGCCTCTATGACAAGAACGAATATCATTAGGTGCTTTGCTATTTTCGCTATGACAGGAGTGAACTGGCAAAAATGGAATACTTCAGTCTTGTCAGATGATAACACCTGACAAGGCTAGATTTATTCATTCAGAATTCAACGTGAGTCTTCTTTATCCAACCGATTCCATCCTCACTATATTTCACTTTCAACCATTTCGCATTTTCCTCCAAGATTATAACCACTTGCTCTCTCTCTAATTTTCCATTTGCTTTTTCTTTAGGATTAGAATAGATTTTGCAATAAGATGATTTGATGGGTCGAACCCTTAAATTGAGATATTCAAAAATGTAATCTCTCTTGTCAAGCTTTCCGCGCTTGAATAACTTAACTAAAGCTTCATAAGGTAGTTCGTTGATTTTAAGATATTCTACTAATTGACCTCCATTTATAGACATAATTTCACCATCGCATTCAAAATATCTAGGAGTTAAGAAGTCAGGCCGAGTCACCCACCCTTCCGATTTTATGTCGTCTTTATCTATAGTGACATAATGTAATCCGCTATCATGTAAAGAATCAACAAACATAGTGTCCACTGATATATCTCCATCATAGAAGCCTTTTAATGACTCATGTAATGGAAAATCCAATTCACCCGATACATTATAAACAAAACTAAGAGATAACTTTCCTCTGATAATTGAAAAAGCTTTTTCTGAATCAGTGTTCATGTTGTATTCCCACACACCTTGCATCAGGCTCAATTGACTTCGATTTTTATCCTGAGCATAGCATGTGAATGATAACAATAAACTTAAATATGTGAGAATAAACTTAAGTTCATCGATTTGTTTTATTTCTACATAGAAGTCTCGACCCGAGATTAACTTAAGTTTTAACAATAAATTTGAAAAACAAGATATATGGATATCATACCGGGTAATTTTTTTGGTAGCTAATTTTATGTAGAGCATTGTGGTAACTTCCACTATAGCAAGTTATTATAGTGCTTTATTTCACATCTTCCTCTTTTATCCATCCGATACTACTTTCCTTATACTTAACTTTGAGCCACTTGCCATTCTCTTCAAGAATAACAACAATATCGCCTCTATCCAATCGTATTTTTAATGGTTTACCAGGGTCAGAATGCACTAAACATTTTCTTGAATTTATAGATAGGGCTTTTAAGTTTAAATAATCTTTGAGATAATCTCGCTTGTTTAGCTTCCCCTTAAGATAAAGTTTTTTAAGTGCTTCAAATGGTACTTTTTCTATCTTCTCAAATTCAAATAGTTTGCCACCGTTAATCGACAAAATATTTCCATCACATTCATAATAAGAGGGGATAAGAAAGTTTGGTTTCACTACAACACCATCTTCTCCAATATAGATTTTACTTAGGATTTCAGTATAATATAATCCATTTTCCCCTAGGCTGTTAAATTTCAGATATAAAGAGTCATAAGAACTACTAGTTATATGATTCTGAAATCCTATTATTAGTTCAAATAAGGTAAAATCAACTTCATCAGCTTTTGGGGCAAAAGTAAATTCTAGGCATTTATTGCCTTTTACTAATTTAAAGATGGTTTCACCTTCCATGTTCGAGCCTTGCCAATTCCCTTGCATTAAAGAAAGTTGGCTATTTTGTCCATAAGTATATTCCGAAAAACAAACAAGGAAGATAACGAGTGACTTTTTCATTGACATCTATTTTAGAGTTTTAGCTGCTAGTTTGGTGTGTTTTTTTCTTTTGTCCATACCGTTATCACCTCCATTAACAATTCTTCCTATCTCTTCAACTATGGTTTCCGAAGTGCCTTGATCGGCTTTCGTGTTTAATCCTCTTATTCTCCAGTACACCATTGAAGCCTTAATGGCTATTTCAACATTGGTTTCTAATAGATTAATGTCTTTTCCATGAAATTCTTTCTTATCCTTAGGGTATAACTTATTCCATTCCTCACTGACTTCCTGATAGCCATCTTTTCCTGTTATATGTATAAAACCTTTTCCTAAATATGTAGAGCCATCCTTCGAAGTCACAGCACCATTACCCATTCTACAAGCGTATGTTACATCAAAAAGGACAGATGATCGAATATACTTTGGTTTAACTTTTAATATACCATTATTGTATTCAGCATCTTTTACTTGTTGTTCGATATTTTCTGTGGTCACATCTGTTCTTTTTTTATAGATAAGAATTTTACTTTTCTTACCACCAATCAAAATTTCCAAGGTATCGCTTTTTGTCGCAGCATACGCATTTATGATTTCCGAATCATTTTTTAAAGGAAAAACTGCATTGCCTCGGTCAATTTTTTTACCATCGCATTTATTTTCATCGTAGTTGATCGAACTATAATTGTAGACGTAACTATTTGAATCCAACCCAACGATTTCAAACAAATGGCCATATTTAACAAATGGAAATATTTTTAAAATTGTTCTTGGCGTGTATAGATGGCTTTCTTTAAGGTCTTTCAAGCCCCCAGTTTCGGCTCCAATTTGCCCTATAAAATGCGCCATCCGTTCCGGGGTACTTATATCATAGGCTGCGCTGTATTCATTAATTGTTTTAACCACTTCTGCTATTCGTTTATCGTCTGTTGTAGGAAATATAGCCTTCAATAGAGTGCTGGTTATTTCTAATTTTTTATTGCGGACAATAAAATTAAGAACATACTCTTTCTTTGAGACTTTGCAGACTAACTTATACTTCCCTTGGGGTATAGAGTCAAAATTTATTTCTTCTACTTGATTATATACTAATGTGTCATATCCTGTTTTTGGATGATTGATGGTAGTGTTTTTTGAGCTCGTAATACAAGTTAACTGATACAGAACTTTAGTTTTAGTGGTATCAGCTATCTCAAATTTAACTTTGATCTGTTTTATGCTCGATTCATTGACATAAACTTTACCCTCAGCTAAAGTGGTATTTGATATTGTTACTACCAATTTGCCGGTGGTTTTCTTCGCCACCATCGCTCCCCCCTCATCCCCCTCAAACAACCCCAGCACCGCAGCCGGATCGTGAATCAAATCCCATTGGTATTTGTGGAGGGTGATGCCGCTGGGTTGGTAGTCCATCAGGTTGTCGGTGGAATATTTTTCGATGGTGTTGTAGGTGTCGAAGCTGTGCTCGAGACGGAAGGCTCCGTGACCTATTTCGTGGCCAATAACTTTAGCGAGCGATGTCTCGCCCAACTGCTCCATGAAGATGAACCCTGCTTGCTTCTTGCGCGGCATGAAGCCTTGTGTGCGTCCTGATTCGGAGTTGGGTACTAAGAATAAGTACCATGTATTTTTGGCAATGTCGTATTGGTCTTTGTAGGCGTTGATCACTGTGCGCATCTCGCCTGTGTAGTTGCTGAATATTCCTGAACTGCCGTCATCTAAACCAGACTTCCCATTCGTATCGTAGTTGATGCCGGTGATCGACTGGCTCTCGACCGTCCACTCTACGGCTGCAGGAGCGAAGATGGTGTTGAGCGATTCGGCCAGTTCAGTTGTACTAATATTTGGTGCGGTATTGTTGACGGATACAATCACGAGCCGCTCTACGAGTTTGTCGTAGCTCACGAGATTCAGCTTGCCCACCATCACTTCTTTCTCTTTGCCATCGGCATCTTTGCGCTTGTAGTAGGCGGTTACTTGCTCGGTGGACTGGTCGCCAAATCCTTCAACCGTCAGTTGCACTTCGTTTTCCTGATTGCCCGGCCTGCGCAGCAATAATCCATTGTCGGTTTTGTAAATCACTTCTTTGGAAAAATCTTTGCGGCTCTCGGTAGATTTCGCAATTACTATATCCCTACTGCCGGAGGCCACGGATTTCCACGGGATGGTGTAGATTTTTCCATCGCGTTCGTATTTTTCGTAGTTGCGCTCGTGTTCGGAGTGTTGCTGTTGATCAAAGCCATACGCTTGGTTGCTGCTACTCTCAAAATCTACGCGGTAATTCACATTGGATGCAACAGCACTCGTGCCGCTTGCTCCGGTAGAACCCATCTTTTCAATCGTTCCATCTTTCCCCACCACATACACATTACCCGAATCATCTGTAATGCGATTGTCGGCACCTTTCTTGGTGTCAATCTTACGTTCTTCTTTTTGGGATGATCCGTTTGTGGAGTTGTCTTTGCTGGCAAGTACGGCAATCACTTCACCTGCTTCGTTTACATACAAACTATCAATCGTGCCCTCGAATTTGATATCCACTCCTTCGAAAGAAGAACCGTTGGATTTGGCTTTGTCTCTCTTTTTCTTTTCGTTTAGATCAACCATGCGTTTCTTGAGTGCTTCCACATCTCCTTTCACTTGCAGCACTTCGCCAGCAATC
>JAJTHV010000045.1 GCA_021300095.1 Flammeovirgaceae bacterium
CTTATGGCTTATGGCGACCGCAAAAGTACTATGTAACAAAAGCCGCGCTGAGTAAAGGAATTAAGCTCTTTTGGTCTGTTGGTATGTTAATCAAACGATTTCGCGTGAATGAGAAGACCTTGCGAAATGGCATCTCCAAATTCATGCGAGGCATTAGCCGCCACTATCATGCTTTTCGCGATAGCGATGCGATTATGGTAGATCATGAATCTTTGCCGGCAAATGTTATATCCAAAGCAAAACTGCCCCGCGATTCAAAGGCCGCTTATGATATGGTTCGCGCTGAATACGAAATGCAAGAGAACATCAACCGCGATCTAGAGTTTCAAAGTTTAAAAGGTGAGCTTGAAGACTTATACCACAATCGCTGGCCTACCTACCTTAAATTTTATGCAGATAAAATTCAAGATGAAGCCGAGCGTATCCTCTATGCCAAATCCCATGTGATCATTGATGGTGTAATCAAGGCCCATAAAGAACGCTGGCCATCTAAATTGATTTACGAGGCCTATAGCCAAGTTATACGTAGCGAGATTGATGCTGTCAGGGAACCTGTGTTTTTTACCGTCAGCCCGGTCTATTTCTGGCGCAAGATTTCCGAATGCCGAAAGCTTGGAATTCCAGAAACAATCGTCCATGATTCACGCGGGGTAGCTAGAGAGTACCTAGTTATCATGACTGGACAAATTACATCATTTGCACGTCTGCTTTTAAGGGCTGAAAACCGATACACCATCAGAGCGATCATAGATCTAATTGAAAAAAAGTTTAAAGTGAAGATTTCGGCTTCATCTATTAAGAGACTGAAGAAAAAAAACCTGGATCGTCAGGTATTAGAATACGATAGCAATGGCAAAGCGTGGAGTCGTCAGAACGGACTCCCAAAAATCACACGTTTTCTTGCTGAAGGTCCTGGTGAACAATTTCAAGGTGATTACTACAAGCTACAGTTCTATTGTCTAAGAGGAAACATTATCATCAGGCTATGGGTTTTTATTGTGTTGGATGTTTTCTCAAAAAAAATTGTGGGCTGGGCACTATCGGAAAAGCCAATGGCCAAACAAGCGAAGGATGCCTTCAAAATGGCCTTTGTAGAACACAGCATCTTACCTGAAGAGATTATTGTCGACAACGATCCGGTTTATAATCGGAAAATATTTAGGCGCTTCATGCGCAGATTAAACAACCTTGGTGTGATCACCACTAAAGCTTATCCAAATATACCTACATGGAAGGCGGAAATTGAATCCGCGTTTGCAGTTTTTCAAAAATTGCATTCGGATAAACCATGGTTCATTGGTGAGGACATCAAAAGTCAAAACCACAGAAGAGCTGGAAATCCATCGACCGAACTTCGCCAACAATTGTATCGGGACAAAAAGAATATGCTCACTGAATCCGAAATGCGTTCGGAGTTTGGCAAGCTTGTGCAAGAGTACAACGCGATGACCAACAACCGCAAAAAAAAATATCGCCAGCTGACACTTACCGAATGAATAAATCGAAAAGACCAATTACGTTGGAAGAGTGGATGGTACCACTGTTATTCTGGAAAGCAAAGACAAAAAAACGAATCAAGGATGATGGTCGTATTGACCTTCAAATTGATGGAATGGAATACCGCTATCAGGTAACGCAAGCCGAAATGCTTTGGCAGTATAAGAACTCAGACGTACGAATGTGTTACGATCCAAGTGACCTTTCAAAGGTTCACATTTTCGAACGTGGAACACTCAAGTACATTGGAATGATCGAACCTCGATTGGAAATGAGGAGAGGAAATAAAGTAGAAGTCTTACGGCAGCATAAACGCATATTACGCGAGGCACAGCAATACCTCAAGGACGGTCGGCAGGCGGATGAGGACATAGTCAACGGCACCACCAGAACAGGACGCAAGCCAGTCAGCCGTCAATCACTGGCTGACAAAAAGATTAGGCGTCAAATGAAGCAGTCAAAATTTGAAAAAGACGTTGAGGCAGTAAAAGTTCATCCATAACCATTCAGCCACGCAAAAGAAATTAGCCATGAAAAACTTACATGAAAAATTCTCTTCGATTGATTTACTCAATTATCTGTTCACTAAACTATGTTTCATCTTCAAATCACAAAATTATCTGATAGCAGTACTAGAAGAGGCTTTGAAGCGATCACGAATGGTCGGTGTTCTGGGCCGCGAAGGAATGGGTAAGTCCTCTGCCATTGCGCACTTTATACAGGACAATTCGCAGGTGTATTACTTGCGAATCGGTACAACCTACACCATCTCCCATTTTTTCAATGAAATGCTGTTCCAGGTTTCCGGCGTTTATCCAACAGTCAATGACACTCTATTCACAAAAATGAAAATGCTCAGTCACTCGCTTACCAAGGACAATACCAAAAAATTAATCATAGTCGATGATGCTGGCCGACTCAGTCCAAGGTCATTAGGCGTATTTTTTGAACTACGCGATAATACCATTCAGACGACCGGGTTCGTCTTTGTGGGACTCGATTATTTTCAAAAAAATCTTCTGAACGCCAAAAAAAATGGAGTAGCAGGTATTGCAGAATTTTATAGACGAGTCGAGAATTGGTATGGCAGTATGCCTGGTCTGCAGAAAAATGAAATAGCAGCATATGGCATCAAGCATAGCCTTACGCAAGATCAAATACTTGAGCTACAAGACGCACAGGTAGAAACAATAGCAGAGCTCGAAAATATGACGCAGGCGCTTTTGGAAGAGGCTCAGGAAGCTGCAAAAGAGGAGCGAGCGACAAAAAAGGTTGGGGTTCCGGGAAAAAATGCTCAGATGGATCATTCCAGACCTGCAAAACCGAGCAAAGAGGATGACGAAGAAGAAGAAGATGAACTAGAGGAAGAAATCGCACGAAAGAAAAAAGAGGCAGCCAAAAAAGCACGAGCAGCGAAGCAAGCCAAAAAGGCAAAAAATCAATCAGCTACCAAAGATGACGCATCTGCTTAAAATAAGATTTCTCAATTGCTTTGCGGGCGTACACCAAAGTACTCTCTATAGAAGTATGTCGAAGGGTCCGCTGGATAAATTCCAGCGGCACCCCTTCATCATACATGAGCTGACCGCACGTATGACGAAGACTATGAGGCGAATATATCTGATGATTCATTTTTTTATCAAACTTCAATTTGAGTTTTATAAACAATTGGGTCACTGTATGGTGAAGCGTTTTGTAAGAGAGTCCAGGGAAGAATTTACCCTTTTTAATTTTAGTTTCTTTAAGATAAGCTTTCAACCAAATAGCGACCTTCTTAAAGAGGATAATTTTTTCTTTGGATTGTTGATCCCTGCCTTTGCCCCAGATGGCGATCACCGACTTTTTAAAATCAACATCATTCACCCCCAACCGCTCCACTTCAACTGGTCGAAGGCCGTTATAGACCATCAGCCCAATCATGGCCTTCTCTTGAGATGTCTTGCAAAAAGTCATCAGCTGATCACGCTGTCTTTTCGAAAGACTCTCCTTATAATAAAGTTTGCGAGGAGAAGTTTTACTCTTCATCATGGCTACGTCACGAAGCGACTTGACACTCACTTCGCCAAAGGCCATTTTGATCTTTCGTTCGGCAATCGAAAGTTCTTCATCTGGCGTAGTCATATATCCCAAAGCCCATTTTGCAAACGCCTTCAATACCGAGCCGTACAAGGCAGAGGTGAAGGGAGAACGACCTTTGGAAAACACGAAACGTTCAGCTGTAATTTTTTCAAAGTGACCGAGCTCTCCAATGAACTTAAAATAATTGTTGAGTATGGTTGCGTATGTTGATAGCGTTTTAGGTGATTTGAGTCGATCCGTTGAGGTGGCCATGAATAGCTTCACGTATGCGTTGGCAATGGGTAGCCTAGACTCTCGTGTATCTCGCCTCAAATCATTCTCAGTGGAATTAATTTGTTTCTCTTCCAGAAATTTTCTGAAACGATTTAAGATCGAGCGGCCGGTGATACTCTTCTTGCCGGCAAAGGTGTCTAGTTGTGATAGGAGAGACCCTTTAGTCCGAAAACGCTTTAGAAATGATTTGGCATGATCGCGATACGTGCCTACGGAGCCATAGTTAGTCAACAGCCACTGTTCATAGTCCAATAGGATTTCGGAAGCGGGTCGGAGCGGGGCGGGGAGCTGAGCCCGTTTTTTAGGCAGGTGTCTGGGCATACAAAAAATGAAAACGTAATTTATGAAAAATTATAAAGTATTATTTAATCTGCCATAAATATAAAAGAGAAAAGTTCATGAACATAGTTAACATCTTGAACTTTAACATCTAGTCAATTTTAAGTTTAACCGAAATTTTAAGTATGAAACAAGATAAACTCAGACGTAACGTGGACCTTTCACGCAGAGCGGTGATCGTCCTACAATGGCATGCGGTAGCCACTGGGCACGGTACCATTAAGCCGTACCTAGAAAAATATCTCGAAGACCATGCCCAGCGCGTGCTCGCTAAAAACCCAGCTCTTAGAAAAACATTAACCAAAAACGTTCGCAAATGAAACCTGAACAAATAGTTTTAAGAATGACCATGCCTGATGCTTTTAGGAAAATTCTTGATATTCATCAATCAAGCTTGACCTCTGTTTTTATTGTTCGTCCTTACGACCCAGATAAGATTTTAGATTTCAGACGTCAAGTAGAGCAGCGAAGAGATACCCTCTTATTAAAACTAGGATATGCCAACAGCATGCCATTTATTGGAATGGAATTGCTTATTCGGCTTAATCCTGAGTTCGCACGGAGAATATTGAACCGCAAATTCGTACCACATGAAACTGTCATATTACGAATTCGCGAAAAAATCAACGCCTTGCCATACAATCCAATTATTGTTTTAGACAATTGTGAGCACTTTGAATTTCCAATGATTTTCCGCGTGTTACGTATGATCAATGAACTCGAAGGAAAGGCGATGTTCGTATTTCTTTTGCCCGATCTCTATGCAGACAGATGGTACCGATCAGTAAACCAACGGCTGATTTATTTTTTTAAGATTGTTAAATGCTATGCGATTGAGCAATAATGATGGCCCTTTGAGCCTTAAACAATATTTGGATGAAACTTTCATTATCCCATCGGGGAAGACGCTTAAATGGTGGGCACAAAAATTAGGCTTGAGTTACTCTTTTTTTCATACGTTAATGCGGACTCATCAAGGGTCTATCTCGGTTGCTGTAATCGTACTATTTGCAAGAGAACTTAATATTGATCCAAGAAAACTAATCCGAATGCAGAATGAATTTTTGCTTAAACAGTACATAAATGCAAACAGCAATAATGTACCGATAGATAAAATAGTCTCAAGAATTAGAGCTCAAGATCATTTGGTAATGGAAGTCCTCTTATCGAGATTCCTTCGTCCATTAGACATCCGACTTACCCAACTCGTTTCACACATAAAAATTGAAAGGCATTCCTATCACAATTTCTTTTCATTAAGGCATGCTTATTTTAACTATACTATCCCAGGCCGCTTAGGAGATGCCTTAGGCACTGGTCCAAAATTTTGGCTAGATCTTCAAACGAAGCATGACATGGATATTTACTTAAATGAAAACCCTATCGCTAAGAAATATTTAGTATTTACTCCTGACTTGGATTTTAGAAGTTCAGAATCAAACCTGTCCAGCCCTGAATCGCCGGGTTCAGTAATAGAAAAAAGGTTCCTAAAACCTTCTAGAATTCCGCATCACCACTGGGCTGATTTTTTCTGCATGGGTTCAGAAACTTTCCAACGATTTCTTGATGGCCGAAATTTGATGGACTTTCGCTTCATCAGTCTACTCGTTAAAGCTTTTGACTTACCGGCTGCCTACTGGATCAATTTGCAAAATGAATATTTAAGCCATAAATACCTAGTTGAGGATTCGCCAAGTTTGCAGATAAAACTTATTACAACGAAGTTAGTTGCGAGCAGGAGAACCTCTCTCGGCAATATTTTGATACACCAACACCTCAAACCTCTAGGATGGTCCTTCACCGATTTTGGAATGTATATTACTGGGCAAAAGTTTTTCGGACCCCATCTGGTCAGTGGGCACGACCGAGTAGGGATTGAGAGAGCTGTTAAATTTTCTCAAGCGTTGGGTACAACTCCAATGTATTGGCTGGACCTCCAGATGGAGGAAGACCTATCAGTACCAATCAGGATATATAAAGGCAAAACTAAACCTATGCTAATCTCCTACAATAGAATAAGCGCCAAGGAATAAAAAAAATAAATTGATAACAGAATATTTTCACACACTTTTCTCACTTATCACTAATTCATGAGGCTTGCTATAAAGAATAATCATGCATGAAGTTTATAGCTACTAAATGGCGATTAACAAACGAGAAAGCAGTAAAATCAATGGCAGATAAACAAAACAATTTAAAATGGAATTTAAGAGCGAAGAAAATATCTTTTACGAGAACAAGGATATGATGAGAAATCGTGGGATTTTTTCGGATTGTCCAATAGGGTGGGGGGGATTAGTTCGGCAGTTGTTTAAGGATATTCGTGCAGCATGTAAAAAGCATAATAGTCCCCTTCCAATAGTTTTACAAATCAAATCAAAATTTGGTCGTCTTTGCTTTTATCTGGAACGTGAATGGATAATCGGAGAGTCTCCCGTAGCAATAGAGGTGAATAGTTTGATTCGCGATGCGGAAGATAAATCTATGACTATTTGTGAGATCACCGGATTGCCAGGATCGTACTATATAAAGGATGGTTGGTACGCTACATTAAATAAGAATAAGGCGCATGACTTAGGTTATATGAAAGTTGAAAATATTTCTCCTAGGTAAAAATGAGTAATACGGTTTAGCATCATATCGCATAATACATCGTTAGTTATTTATGATATCTTTTTAGCGGGAGTTGTTTAGATTTAAAATCATTCTGACTCTTTCTTCTCGAATTCTTCTTCATTCTCTTTTTCCTCATTTCACTCTTTTGTTTTAAGAATTCCAAAAACTGAGGTGAATTGAAGAATTTTTCCGCTGCTTTTCTTTTTTTGACCATCACCGGACTTTTTGAAAAGGCTTCGGCAAGTTTCTTTTGTTCTTCTTTACTTAACTTGCCGATTTTCATATTTTGGTATTTATTTTGAAAGATGTCTTAACTGTAAGACTTTTTTCGTAGCAAACATGGTATCCTAGACTGTCAGTCAAGATTTCCGCTATTGGATTAAAAAAATAAATAA